>CP004371.1:5150000-5405000 GCA_000597885.1 Flammeovirgaceae bacterium 311 | reverse complement strand
AATAGCCTCTATCTCTTTCTCATCCAGGCAGGCCTGGTGATGCTGAAAAAAACTTAGCTGCTGTAAACCAGCATCACCAGCATGATTGATATGATGATTGATTGCTAAGAAATAATTCAGAAATACCTGTGCCGGAATAGAGCTCCTCCATATGTCTTCCTGCATATTTTGTTCTTCTGTAAATACCTTATTTATGGGCTTTTCAGTTGTCTTTTTCATATATAAAGAACAAAAAGAAGGGGCAGTTTGGTTGCGTTTTAAGCTGAATTTACAGCAGAAAAAAGCTGATATCCCGCTTAAAATCAGTCATTTACAATAACATTAATAAGATTTAGTATATCCTGCCGGAAAAGGAAGCTTGTGCAGCAGGATCGCCTTAAAAAACGGTTGGGGCATTCCCCCTCCAGACCTGAAATGCAAGGGCATATCCTTAAACCTTTTTCCTGCTGCTAAGTAGCTTATAAATAGGCAGCAGGGCAGCAGCGTACATTTATAAACTTACCGGCCCACCTTTCAGGCCGCCTATTTGTGCTTCTTCAGATGCATTTACAAAATCAGTATCGAAGAGTTTACCCCGGAAAAAATGAAGAACAATATGAAACAGCAGCTACTCTGCTTAACAGTAATAGCATACTGCTGCCTTTAAATGTTATTTTCAGCTTTACAACAACATTTGAGATGTGCTGTATACGTAGTTGCACCCGTTAAAATACCTTTTTCGTGTATTCTATAGTATGTAAAATTTCCCTTCTCAAGTAGTGGAGCAAGAAGAAGTTGACAGAAGCATCATTTTTTTCTAGACAAATCAAACCAATATATGTTACTTCAACATGATAGGCCTAATAAGCCAGGCATCATATTATAGCAGCTAGCTGCAAAAGGCTTTTCTTTAGAATAATGAGCGAAATTATAGCTCCGATCTGCCATCAATAATCAGCAAAAGATAAATTGATAACAAAACAATCACCAGCCTTGCTGCAACATCTAAACCTACAAAGGAGAATCAAACATTCTCCAAGTAAAGCCCTTCATGAAGAATTTAACAGATATCATCGCTCCTGATACTCTCAAGGTATTTGAGACGCTACCAGATCTATACTTAATTCTTTCGCCGGACCTGTATGTTCTCACAGCCAGTAATGCTTACCTGGCCGCCACACTAACCGATCGCCAGGAAATAACCGGCAAGTATATATTTGATGCTTTTCCTGATACCCCTAATATTCCCCACTACAATTCCGTCACCAAACTTCATGCTTCTTTACTGAAGGTCTTAGCAACTGGTATACCTCATCAGATGCCCCTGCAACGCACTGACTCGCGTCTGCCACCGCAGGCAGAAGACAACTTTGAAAAGAAGTACTGGAATGTATTGAATACTCCGGTGCTGGATAATGGAGGAAATATACTTTATATCATCAGTAAGGTAAGTGATGTAAGCGAGCAGGTAAAGCATCAGCAACAAATTAACAGGCTTACCAGCCGGAAGCAGCAGGCATCAACACAGGCAGACCTGCAACAAAAAATATTGCATGATCTGCTGATGCAGGCACCCGCCCTTATTGCCGCCGTGCGGGGACCAGACTACATCTATGAGTTTGTTAACCCGTTTTATCAACAGCTGTTCCCCGGCAGAGAACTCCTTGGAAAGCCCCTGCTGGAAGCAGTACCGGAATTTAAAGGAGACCCCATTGTTGAGCTGCTCGACAAAACTTACCAGACGGGAGAAACTATCACTGGTACTGAAATTCCATTTCCCCAGGACCGCCGTGGAAATGGAAAGCTGGAAACAGGATATTTTAATATTACCTGCCTGGCCACACGGGAACCGGATGGTAGGATAAAGGGTGTTATTACCTTTGGCTATGATGTAACTGGGGCTGTTCAGGCCAACATGGCACTTGAGCAGCTTAACCAGGAACTGGAAAGTCGGGTAGAACAACGCACCCAGAAATTAGAAAAAGCAAGGACAAAAGCAGAATCGGAGCAAAACCGTATTCAGCAACTGCTGATGCAGGCGCCAGCCATGATCACCATCTTTAAAGGACCGGAGCACATTTTCCACATGGTAAACCCGCCATACCAGCAGCTTGTGGGTGAGCGCGAATTACTTGGCAGGTCTATCAAAGAGGCTATGCCAGAACTGGAAGGGCAGCCCATCTTTGGCCTGCTGGACAGGGTGTATCAAACTGGTGAACCCTTTTATGCCAATGAAATGCTTGTGCAGCTGGACCACACCAATTCGGGAGTACTGGGCGAAAACTACTATAATTTCATCTACCAGGCTACGCGCGATCTGGATGGAAATATTGATGGCATTCTTGTATTTGCCTATGAAGTAACTACTCAGGTAGTGGCACGCCAGCAGGTAGAGCAAAGCCGCCAGAAAGTACAAACACTTAATGAGGAGCTGGCCACTACCAATAATGAACTAACAGCAGCCAACAAAGAATTAGCAGAGGCAAAGCATGCGCTGGAGCAATTAAACAGTGAGCTGGAGCAGCGCGTGGTGGCAAGAACGAATGCACTGAAACTCGCCCAGGAGGAAACCGAACGCCAGCGACAAATATTGCATAATATCTTTATGGACGCCCCCTCTCCAATTGTAATTCTTGACGGAGAGAAACTAGTATTCAGATTAGTGAATCCTGCCTATCAGCAAATATTTCCCGGACGGGAACTCATGGGCAAAGCTTTGACAGAGGCTCTTCCTGAGTTGATGGAAACGCCTATTCCCTCCATTCTGCAACAGGTTTACAAAACAGGCGAGACTTTCGTTGCACAAGAGATGCCGGTAATGCTGGCCCGCCATCAGGGTGCCCCACTGGAAGAAATTTACTGGACCTTTACCTATCAGGCCCGCCTTAATCAGCAGGGAGCAGTAGACGGGGTGCTGGTATTTGCCCACGATGTTACAGATCATGTAAAGGTCCGGAAAAGCATAGAAGACAGCGAAAGACAGCTCCGGCTCATAACTGATGCGCTGCCTGTATTGATTGGCTATCTGGATAAGGAGGAGAAATACCGCTTTGCCAACCATGCCTACGAAGCATGGTTTGATCAAAAACCTGAAAAACTGCTTGGCCGCCCGGTCAGGGAGGTGGTTGGGGATAAGGCTTACCAGGGGGTGAAGCAGTATATTGACCGGGCCCTGGCAGGAGAACGGCTGGATTTCGAAAGCAGAATGCCTTATCGGGAGGATTTCACCAGGTATATCCGTACAAGTTATGTACCCGATATACAGGATGGAGTAGTAACTGGTTTTTATACTATGGTGAACGATATTACCGAACAGGTGGAGACAAGGCAGCAAATAGAAGAAAGGGAAAGAGAAGCCCAGGCCCTGGCACATAAATTAGCCGCCACTAATGAGGCTTTAAAAGATGCTAATCAGCAAATACTGGCCAGTAATGAAGAACTTGCAAAAAGCAACCAGCAACTTAGCTTCATCAATGCTGATATGGATAACTTTATCTACACTGCCTCTCATGATTTACGGGCTCCCATCTCCAATATAGAAGGTTTGATACATGCCATGCAGCGTAGCCTGGCAGAAGATATTAAGCAGAAGCCTATTCTGGGTAAATTAACAAGTCTGATCACCCATTCGATTGAGCGATTTAAAAAGACGCTGAACGAACTAACACAAATCACAAAAATTCAGCGCGAAGGTAGTGGTGAAGACATCGCACAGGTAGATCTTGCTGAAATAATCCGGGAGGTAAGGTTAGATCTTGCACCACAAATTGAAAAGGCAGATGCCCGGTTTACTATAGAGATGGAAGCTTGTGAACCAATCCGGTTCTCTTCCAAGAATGCCCGCAGTATAATCTATAACCTGATTTCTAACGCCATTAAATACCGTTCGCCCCAACGCCAGGCATTGATCCGGATAAGCTGTGAGCAGGAGGAGGATTACGTGGTGCTGTTAGTAGCGGACAACGGTTTGGGCATGGACCTGAGCGATGAAAATAAAATATTTGCCATGTTTAAACGCCTGCACGACCATGTGGAAGGTTCAGGTGTTGGCCTGTATATAGTTAAAAAGATTATTGAAAATGCCGGCGGAAAGATTGATGTAGACAGTAGAGTAGATCAGGGATCAACATTTAAAGTTTACTTCAGGCAAACAGATAGTTCCCATTCAAGAACAGAAGAATCAGAATAAAATGAAAAAAGTTAAATGCATCCTGCTGGTAGATGATGATGAAACAACCAACATCATCAATGAAATGCTCATTACCGACATGGACATAGCCGAACATTTGTTGCAGGCACGTAATGGCAAAGAAGGAATAGAGCTGCTGGAAAAAAAATTTCAGCAGGAACAGGGCCTGCCCGATCTGATCCTGTTGGATATTAATATGCCGGTAATGGATGGATTTGCTTTTCTGGAAGCCTACCAGCAACTGGATTTCCCGGATAAATCCGCTGCGATCATTGTAATGCTCACTACCTCGCTGAACCCTTCGGATGTGGAGCGGGCAAAAAATGCCGGTGTAGCCGATTATATCAACAAACCCTTGACCGAACAATCTTTACAGGAAATTCTGGAAAAACATGTGTGGTAGCAGCAGTGCTTACCCCCTGCCCTTGCTGTATTTGTGGGTTCGCTAGAAAATTTCTCCTGCCAGTGCCGGTACGCAGGTGCTTGCGCTAAACGACGGCCAGCAGGTGTATTACCTGAGTTCCTATTTTAAAATTCTTCGGGAGGATACACTTCAGTTAAGTTTCGGGCAGATCCGTTCAGGAAAGTTCGATAGGCTTTTCCAGCCCAACATGGATTTAATTCCTAATTTAAGAACGGGTGCATATTGTTCAGTAGGCATGCCAGTGCTTGTAGAGAAGATGGGTAATACCAGCAATTTATTCAGCGTTCTTCAGGTGGTGTGGTAAGGTTGGAGGCAGACTGGAGGCCGGTTGCAATTTCGGGTAAGATCCCCAGCCGCTGATAAATAGGGACTACCAGCTGCCGCAGGTTGTTCAGGTTTACGGCGAAGGGAATAATGCTGATGGCACATAATAGTCCGCAGGCGGCCAGGGTAAAGTTTACACCAATATATTCTGCCACCGCACCGGCAAGCATGCTGCCAAAAGGAGCCATGCCCATAAAAGCCATGCTATAGAGGCTCATCACCCGTCCCCTTTTATCATCTTCCACAATTGTCTGCAGCAGGGTATTGCAGGAGGCCATGGTCACGATCATGCCGAAACCGCTCACCAGCATACAAAGCAGCGAGATAAGCAATACTTCCGAAAAGGAGAAAGCGATAAGTCCTACACTAAAAATTAGCATCGTAAATATCATGATCTTCCCCAGGCCCACCACAGATTTACGTTGCGCCAGGAACAAGGCACCGGCAAGTGCACCAACACCGGAAGCCCCCATAAGGTAGCCCAGGGTATTGGCTCCACCATGCAAAATATCACGGGCAAATACAGGCATCAGCACGCTAAAAGGCATACCAAACAAGCTTAGCAGTGCCACAATCAATATAAGTGCACGGATAGGAGCAAAACCAAATGCATAGCCAAAGCCTTCTATCAGCGATTGCCACACCCTGCGCTTATGTACTACGGGCTCATAAGGGTTCAGGCGCATCATCAGCAGGGAGGCCAGCACGGCTATATAGCTCACTGCATTGATCAGAAAGCACATGCCCTCTCCTACTGCTGCTATCAGAATACCTGCTACAGAAGGGCCTACCAGCCGTGCCATGTTAAACATGGAAGAATTCAGCGCAATGGCATTGCTTACATCCTCTCTTTTATCTACCATCTCCACTACAAATGCCTGCCGGGTAGCAATATCATAAGCATTAATAATGCCTAGCACAGCACTCAAAGTCAATATATGCCAAATCTGAATGGAATCTGTGAGCACCAGCACGGTAAGAGTGGATGCCTGTATCATGGAGAGCATCTGTGTAACCAGCAGCACTTTGCGGCGCTCAAACCTATCGGCAACAACCCCTGCAAACGGACTCAGCAAAAACGATGGCACCTGGCTGCAGAAGGTAACGGCACCAAGCAGAAATACAGAATCCGTAAGGCGGTACACCAGCCAGCTAAGGGCAATCTGCTGCATCCAGGTACCAATTAAAGAAATACCCTGCCCTGTAAAAAAGAGCCTGTAGTTGCGATACTGCAGGGCCCTGAACATGCCGCTTAATCTGCTGATTCTTTCCTCTGATGCCATCTAATAGGTTTGCTGCGCCTGCTAATACAGGTTTTCCAACGTAAGTGCACCTGATTAGTTATGGTTAAACATGTTCTTCTCCCCCGGAATTTTCCCCTAAGGCTACAGCTGTTTTTCCACGGGCTGCAGTAGTTTAGAAGCTTCTGGTTTCAGCATTAATTCCAGTCTTAAGCAGAGACAGACTCCAAAAGACTGATAAGGGTATAAAAGCTTTTTCAGTGCAAGCCAGCGAAAGGAGGAACTGCACTGAAAAAGCCTGAAACAGGAATTTTATTTATTTTTAGAATTCAGGCAGTGGGTTCAGCCTTTTATTCTGTCTTTGATGCCAGTAAGGGTAAATGGTGGGTATTTCACTGGCAGCATCCAGCTTCTTCACCTGTTCGGTGCTAAGGTTCCAGCCAACGGCATCCAGATTTTGCTTTAACTGATCTTCGTTACGGGCACCTATGATAATGCTGGATACTGTTGGGCGTTGCAGCAGCCAGTTGATGGCTATTTGGGCTAAGGTTTTACCTGTTTCTGCAGCAACCTCATCCATGGCATCTATGGTATTGTAAAAAACCTCCTCATTGATCACCGCTTCGGGCACCGGGCTGCCGCCCTGCGCCACGCGGCTTTCTGCAGGTAAAGGCTTATTGCGACGGTATTTCCCCCCCAGCCTGCCGGCAGACAGGGGTGACCAGATAATACCGCCCACTTTTTGATCAATGCCCAGCGGCATCAGCTCCCATTCGTACTCCCGGTTCGCCAGCGAGTAGTACACCTGGTGGCCCACATAACGGCTCCATCCCCTCTTTTCCGAAATGGCTAAAGATTTCATCAGGTGCCAGCCGGAAAAATTGGATGCAGCCAGGTAGCGGACTTTGCCACTCTCCACCAGCCCATTTAGCGTATGCAGGGTTTCTTCTACAGGCGTATTGCCATCAAAGCCATGCATGTGGTAAATATCGATGTAATCCGTTTTCAATCTCCTGAGGCTGCCTTCCACCTGTCTAGTCAGGTGAAAACGGGAAGAGCCCTGGTTATTAGGTCCTTCTCCAAACGGAAAGGTTCCTTTAGTGGATATCAGCACCTGATCCCGGGGGTGCTCCTGTATGGCTTTGCCCAGTATTTCCTCAGAAAGCCCCTGAGAGTAAACATCTGCCGTATCGAAAAAATTAACCCCGGCATCCATACAAAGATTAACCATACGGATTGCTTCTTCTACCTGGGTGCTGCCCCATGCTTTAAAAAATTCATTACCTCCGCCAAAGGTGGCTGTTCCAAAACTTAGCACCGGCACCTGCAGTCCCGAGGCTCCTAGTTGTCTGTATTCCATTGGTAATATTCTTTTGTTGCTGATTTAAAATTGAGTCTGTTTACGCACTTTGTAACTCTATACGATCTCTTCTGTTGCTTTCTGTTTAGTAAATACCTGCTTTCTATAGCCTAAGGCAGCTACGATAAAAGCCAGAATGCTCCAGGCCAGTAATTGCCAGCCGACAGCCTGCCACCCGCCCAGACGCCAGCATTGTACTCCAACAAAAGTACCCAGAGCACCGCCCACAAAATAAGTAGTCATATAAATTGTATTGATGCGGCTGTGCGCCTTTTCGTCCAATGTATAAATCATGGCAATATTGGTTACCTGTGTTGCCTGCACACCAACATCCAGCAGTAAAACTGCTACCACAAACGACCATACATGATAGGGAAAGAGTATAATGGCGACAACACCTGCAATGATCAGCGAAACAGTAATGAGCTGTGTGCGGGCGGCATTCCCCTTATCTGCCATTTTACCAAAATAAGGCGCCAGCAAAGCGCCGCCTATGGCCAGTACGCCAAAAAATCCGATTGCATCAGCACCATAATTAAAAGGCTCTCCGCTGAGATGAAAGGTCAGGTTTGTCCAGAAAGAACAAAAAGCTCCGAAAATCAGGGCCCCCAGCAGGGCAGTACGGCGCAACAAGGCAAAACGCTGTACCTGGGCAAAGGTAGATTTAAGCAACTGCAGGTAGTTACCATGGAACCGGGCAGGTACATCAGGCAGCGAATATTGGATGAGCAGGGCCATAAAAGCTACCATTGCTGCTGACAGGCCATAGACATAACGCCAGCCAAAAAATGCAGCGATATAACCACTGTACACCCTGGCTGCCAAAATACCAATCAGAATACCGGTAAAAATAATCCCTACTGTTTTTCCCCTGTTTTCCCGGTCCAGACTGGCCGCCATGGGCAGAATCACCTGGGCGGCAACAGCCAGCAAACCTATCAGGAAACTAATAACATAAATCCCTGTAACATCTTTGATCAGGGCAATGCCTAATAAGGCTATTACCAGTGCCGCATGTAACATCAGGATCAGTCTCTTCCGGTTCGTTTTATCACCGAGTGGTGTAATAAAGAATAGCCCCAGCCCATAACCTGCCTGCGCCAGTACAGAGGTGAGGCCAATTTCGCCCTCGGTTGCGTGCAGCGAGAGGGCAATTTCCTTCAGAATAGGCTGGTTGTAATAAATATTTGCAACGCAAACCCCTGCGGCCACAGCCATTACCGCTATCTGGAATTTCGATAAACCTTGTTTTGTCATCTGTAAAAAATGCCCCCACTTCTGCTTTATGATGGCAGTATGCCCTTAATAAAAGTAGATCATTGTTGATCAGGCAGTAAATCGTTCTAAACACACCAAGTACAACGGGCGAAGCCTGTCGGGGTTAATATTTATTGGTGCAGACCAAAGAGATATTATTTTGCGGAGATTTAAAATCAGCTACAATTGCCTGACGATGCCCTTCTGTAAAATGCTAAATAGCAGGCACTACCAATCTCTGTTGAGTACCTGGAAACCTTATTACTTTATGTTGAGATTGGCCTGACATAAAAATGCCGGATGATTTTGAGTACTCTTTGCAGAACAATCATACAGCTGGTTGGGTTAAATCAAAATAACATTATCTGCTCTATCTTCTCAAATTTTGCGTGAAAACCAAAGTGCTCCATATGCCAGGGTACGTTTACCTGTTACTCCTGTTTCTGCTGATGGCAGGAGCCAGAAATAGCTATGCCCAGCAGGGCCAGGTAAAGCCCCCCCGGCCGGTATTACAGGACTCTGTAAAACAGGACACCCTGCAGCTGAACGGCGGTGCACTAGAGCCACTGCCTTCGGAGCAGCCCAGGCAGTACGAGCAGCAAATCATAAACTCTGCTGATCTGGAGATCGATGGACTCATCATAGACAAAACCATTACAAAAACAGGACGTGACTTTTACGACGTGTTTCAACGGCAGTGGGAAGCTCCTGCCGGGGCCAGGAATTTTACGATTTTGATAGAAGAACTACCAAGCCCCGGCAATATTTCAATTGTATCCCTATCTGTAAATGAAGATAAACTGTTTGAGCAACCCCTGCAGCCTAGGTACGATACCATAGAGGAAGTGGCTACTTATATGGTGGGGGTTGTTTATGAATACCTGGCAAACGATCGGCTTAACAAGCAGCTGGAAGCAGAAGGCAAAAAGGCTCGTGAAGTATTCTAAGTACTCTGTTTAGACTATAAATTTTTAATCTGTCATGAAGAAAATTTTTTCGGTTTTGATTTTCTGTTTATTTGGAGCGGCCAGCCTGCAGGCACAGGACCTGGTATACCAGCCCAAGAACCCAGCTTTTGGAGGAGATACTTTTAATTATCAGTGGTTACTGAGTTCCGCACAGGCACAGGATAAGATAGCAGACCCAAATGCGCAGACAAACAGCCTGCTGAACAGGAGCCCGCTGGACAATTTTCAGGAAAACTTAAACCGGCAGATTCTGAACCAGCTATCCAGGCAGCTGGTAAGCTCTCAGTTTGGCGAAGAAGGTCTGGAACCAGGCAGTTACACAATCGGCAACTTTCAGATAGATGTATCGGAAGGAAGCAGTGGCATTGAAATAATTATTGTTGACTCCGGCACAGGAGACCGGACCACCGTTACCATCCCTTATTTCTAGCAGAAAGTACTATTTAAGGCGGTGCCTGCCACCGCCTTTCCACCCTGCTTTGCCACCATTTACGCTTATGCATAGGCCACCATTTATAATGCCATATACCTTTTTCCGGGGCTTAAGTACCTTGCTGCTGATCCTGTTTCTGTTTGCTGCCTGCAGCCCTTATTTCAATCAGCCACTGCATACATCTGGTGCTATGCTGGGGGTTCCGGCCCCTGGTTCCGGGGATATGATGAACCTGCCGGTACCACAGCAAAAAGTAGTTGCTGCCGTTTATAAATTCAGAGACCAGACGGGGCAGTATAAACCATCGGTTACCGGCACTAACTGGTCTACAGCAGTAACGCAGGGAGCAACCTCTATCCTGATAAATTCCCTGAACGAGTCAGGCTGGTTTACTCCCATTGAGCGGGAGAATTTAGGCAACCTGCTCAATGAGCGCAAAATTATACGCTCTACCCGGGCCGAAGCCCAGGCAATTACCGGTAAAGAGCAGCCTGCTTTACCCGCTCTGCTGTTTGCGGGCGTTATCCTGGAAGGTGGTATTATTTCCTATGATGCCAATGTGGTAACGGGCGGTGCCGGTCTCAGGTATTTTGGCGCCGGCGCATCGGGTCAGTACCGGGAAGATAAGATTACTGTTTATTTGAGAGCTGTTTCCTCGAGTACCGGGGAAATTCTCAAGACTGTGTACACCTCTAAAACTATCCTGTCGCAGTCGGTCGATTTTGGCCTTTTCCGATATGTGAAATTCAAACGCCTGCTGGAGGCTGAAACAGGTTTTACCTACAACGAGCCCACCGAGATAGCAGTAAAAGAAGCCATCAACAAAGCCGTACAAAGCCTGATTATAGAGGGAATGCTGGCTGGCTACTGGAAAGCGGAGAGTACTGATGCCATGAAATCAGGCGTTGTACAAGAATACCTGCAGGAAAAAGAAGCCATACAAACCGCCAACATTCACGGGCAACTACAGCATGAGCGGCGGAGCCCGATAGGTGCAAGCATAGCAGCAGGGGGAATCTTATACAGGGGAGATTATGCAGATCCTGTGGTGAGGCCCCTGGGAGAGATAGGTTTGAGAATCAACAGACGAAATGGCCTGGCCTTCGACCTGAAGCTTGGCAGAGGAACGCTGGCAACGCGGGAGATCTTTAATCTTAGTGTAAACTGGGCAGAAATAGATCTGAACTATAACCTGTTTCCTAAACTGCGGCATACGCCCTACCTGCAGCTGGGTGGAGGCACTTTGGTGAGGGATAATATTTTCAGTGATTTTGGCGCTGCAGGCCTGCACCCCTACGTAAAAGCCGGACTTGGAATGGAATACCTCCTAACAGACCGGATTGGGCTGGATTTTAACGCTTCCAGCTCCTATATGCTGAACGACAGCTTCGATGAAGTGGAGCAGGGCCGGTTCAACGACTATTTCTGGAGCGGGAAAGTAGGTATTAACTTTTATTTTGGAATGAACAGATAAGCAGTACTATGAATAAATTATCAGTACCTGACAAACATCAACACACTGACTTACAGAAATTTATAATTTACTACGGCTTAGCCACGGATACATAATTTATAGCCTTTTTTAAAAATAAATAAACATTCATCCGTTCAGTACTTGTACGGGGCTGAGGATGCCAGACAGTATCCTCTGTCACCTGAAGCGTGACCATTCCATTACTGTAGTCTCATTGTCTATTAAAGTGTACATGTTTAAAAAATATATAACCCTTCAGTTAATATGCTTTCTCCTGCTGGCAGGGGGCATTGTGGCGTGTAACGAAGATACCATAGCGCCAACCGGCAGTGGCTCTATCAGGGGTGTGGTGATCGATGCTGAAACGAATAATCCTATACAAACAGCCAGCATCACTACAAATCCAGCAACTTCAGCCCCTGTTACCAATGAGGAAGGTATCTTCACCATCAACAATATATCCAGGGGCGATTATAGTATATCAGCTCAGAAAAAGGGTTATAAAACCAAAACTGTAACGGTAGCAGTACAAAATACAGGGCAGAGCGATGTAACCCTGGTGCTGGAGCGGACAGATGCAGGTAATACACCCGGGCAGCCAGGCAGCCCCTCTCCTGCAGCAAGTGCAAGCGGACAGCCTATCGATGTTACCCTGAGCTGGGAGGCTCCCGACACTGACAACGCAGATTCCTTAACCTATGATGTGTATCTCTACCAGTCGGGCACTGCTGAAAGAACCAGAATTGCCAGCGAAGTTTCAGATACTAGTGTGGTGGCCGGTAACCTGATGTATGGCACCACATATTTCTGGCAGGTGGTTGTAAGAGACCAGAGTGGGAGTACCTCCAATGGAGAGGTCTGGAGCTTTACAACCCTTTCTTTGCCAGAGGCCCGCTACCTGTTTGCCCGCGCAACAGATGGTAATTACGACATTTACAGCTCAGATGGTACTGAAGCCAATACATTTCGCTTAACTCACGATTTTAGCCGGGAATGGTGGCCCCGCCTAAATCCTCAGCGCGATGTGATTGCCTATTCTTCCAATGTTGGCGTGGAGCCGCAGATATATACAATGAACAGGGATGGCTCCAGTAAACGGCAAATTACCCGGGTACCGGTTACCGGTTACCACAACCAGGGCATTGGCTTTGCCTGGTCGCCGGATGGAGGGCAGCTGCTCTACGCCAATTACGACAAACTGTACCGCATTGCACGCGATGGCTCCGGCCTTAGCCTGGTAGCCACTGCGCCGGCAAACCGTCATTTCAGGATGGTAGACTGGGCCGAAAACGGCGATAAAATAGTAGCCCAGACCATTGGTACTGATATTAACGATTCTGAAATTTACATCATGAATGCCAATGGCTCCGGCATGCAGCAGCTGGTAAACAACCTTCCCGGCCGTGTCGAAAGCCCGACCTTCTCCATCGATGGCAACAGTATTTTATATACCCACGATGTATCTGGTTTCGAAAACCTGGAGGGAAGGCAGCTGGATGCACATATTTTCAGCATAGCGGCAAATGGCTCCGGCCGTGTGGATCTTTCCCGTAATAAGCCTGATGGCACCAACGACCTTTACCCCCAATACTCTCCTGATGGTGCTAAAGTCATATTTGTGAACACCCCGAATGATGGCATTGGTACCACTGATGTCTGGATGATGAATGCATCTGATGGCAGTGAGCGGGTAAAGCTTTTCTCAAATGCCACCATGCCCGATTGGAAATAAGCAAAACACCCACAAAAAAAGAGGCTGTCTCATGCAGACAGCCTCTTTTTTTGTGGGTGTACAGGAATACTAAATTACTGAACAATACCAATTATGTTGTTATTACCTACCTGGGTAACAATGGCAGTTTTTCCACTACCAGTCTGTAATATGGCTGCAGTGTTGCCATTGCCCCACTGACCAATATAGCCTAAGTGATTGGTGCCTACCTGACCAATGGCACCTATGTTGTTGTTGCCGTACTGCTCAATTTCACCCCATTGGTCGCTGCCATACTGTGCTATGGCAGACGTATTCAGAATACCTTCCTGGTATTGAACTGCCCACAGCCTGTTGCCCATCTGAAATGCTTCAGCCCAGTTTTGGTCGCCATACTGGCCTTGCCACGCTACATTATCCATACCTTCTACCTGTTCTACGGAAGCTATGTTGAGATCTCCCCATTGAAACTGTTCAAGAGATCCGCTCATAGTACCTTCAAGCTGATTAGCTTCTGCAATGTTGGAGGTCCCAAATTGCTCTATATATACATATCCATTGCTTCCTACCTGATCAATGTTGGCAGTGTTAAACTCACCTCCCTGAAACTGCATGGTGTAGTTGCCGCTACCCGATTGCACCAGGTTAATACCATTTGAATTACCCTCCTGGTCCTGGTAGGCCCAGTTGCCATTACCGGATTGCATTACCTGTACCATTTGTGTGGTACCCCGCTGTGAAACATCGAGTAGGTTATTGTTTCCTGTTTGTTCAATTTCTGTAACAAGTTCACTACCAACCTGCTCAATGGTCAGCTCATTCTGCGCCATGGCTAAACATGGTGCTACCATAATGGCTAAAATTAGGTTAAGTTTTTTCATAGGTTTAAAAATTTAGATTATAACATAAAAATATTCTATAATATCCCTCCTATTTATACAAGCTAACACAGGGATTGTTATGATTCTATCTATATTAATTTATTATGAATCAGTGGACGCATTCAGTAATAAGCTGTACCACAATGAGAAGATGCTAAGCAGGCACTATTTATATCCCCTCAACGGTGAGAGGTTATTGAGGGTGAACAGCTGCTTATTTAATAGATGATGAACTACTGGATGAAACAGATTAAAACCAATTTTTTTTGTGGCAGATTGTAAACGCTGATCAGGCAATGCATGCAGTAAGAACCTGTATGTCAGGATGCTGTAACTGGAATGCGAGCAGTGTTCTCTCATCAACACTGGAAATCAAATAAATAAGCCGGCGTTTTTGCTGCAAACGCCGGCTTGACAAATACTTTACAAATTGCTTTTCCCTCCGTTCAGATATTGGGGACTTTTTCTGACTGATCGAATGGATAAATGTTATAGACAGCTGTATGCTAAAAGTTAATGCTCATTAGCCGGCACCGGCATGGCACCAATCTGCTGCATTAATGCTACAGTGTCAAACTGCATCCAGTGATTTACAATTTTATTGTCAGCCAATTCATACATGATAAGGCCATCTACCTTTACTTTTTTGCCGGTTGGCGGCACGCCAAAAAGATCGCCTTTATGTTCGCCTTCTACTGTACCCCGTACTACCACTTTATTGCCTTCTGCAACAATATCTTTGGCAACAAGCTGGTAATTGGGCAGGCCTGTTTCAAAAATGATGATATGCCCTTTCAGTTCATCATCATTCATATACTTATCAAGAATAGCATCGGACTTATCCTTACTGATCGCTTCTGCATACTCCTGAATCAGCTTACGGCTTTGTTCTGTAGTCATCATGGCTAAAATCTCCTTATTGTTTGAGTTGTTAAAATGAAATATTTGATACACTAAATTAGTCCTGAAGCAGATCTAAGTATTGTAAAAAACGGTCATTCTTAAGCACCCACCAATCGGGCCAGTGAGCGGCTGTAATTGACAAAATCGGATGGTTTTTTGCCGGAGAAAATACAGAAATCACGGATAAAGTGAGCCTGATCGTAATACCCGCCCTCATGCACGATATCCGTCCATTTAGCCGTAGCTTCAGCGGAAAGCTGTGAGATGTAATTAAATCTTTTTATGCGCGATAACAGCTTGGGGCTCACGCCCACCTTTTCTGTAAAACGCCTGCGGAATTGCCTGGGGCTGATACAAAGGTCGTCTGATAGCTGGTTGATAGACAAAATACCTTTATTTTTCGCAATAGCACTAATTGCGTGATCTACCACATCTAATTTAATGCTTGCCCTGCCCAGCTTTTGTTGCAGAAACTGTTCTATCACTGCTATTCTTTGATGGGGCGTGCTACTTTCCAGGAACTGGTGCTCCAGCAGGGCAGCCTCTTTTCCTAAAACCAGATTTAAATCAAAACGCTGATCGGTAAAGGCCGACATAGGCGTGCCCAGCAAATGAGAGAGTCCGGCCGGCCAGAAAACTATCCCGACGATGCCAATCTTTCCGCTCAGGCGCAGGGAGTAGTTTTTGGTGAATTGCCCGGCTACAAAACAATAAGGCACCCGCTCCCACTCCTTTCTATCATTTAAAACATGGTAAGGATCGCCGTAATTGAATACTATGCCGCCCAACCCATTGGGAGGCGACTGCACCTGTATTGCCTCTGCCAGCTGCTCCTGGTGTTCCCATATGTAATAGCACATCACAAAGGGCTGTAATGCAATGGAGGGGAGATACTTTTTATAGATCATCAGCTAAAATTAAGATGACAAAACAGATATTCTATACCCGCCAGGCTTTTTGAATACTTGCCCTCTGGTAATAATAAATGTAATCATTCCAATTCTAGAAATCAATGACAAAAATCAGATATTGACATATCAGTTTGTACATGAACAGATTATGATGCTATCCCTGAAACATCATCCCTGCCTGAAGTACAAATAAAATATGTTGCCTAAAAAAATATCGCCGAGGGGGTTGCTATTTCAAAGCACGCATACTACCATGCTGCTCTAAATAAGCCTCTTTACCCAGTTTTCTTAGAATCCTGTAGTGTGAGCGTAAGGCAGTATAGATAGAAGAGCTTTCTATATAGGGCAGGTTAAACTCTTTGGCTGTTTGCCTGATAATAACAGAGATAGAAGGGTAATGTACATGGCTAACCCTGGGAAAAAGGTGATGTTCAATCTGCCTGTTTAGCCCACCTAAAAGAAAACTGGCTATTTTGCTTTTTGGAGCGAAATTGGCAGTAGTCCGCATTTGGTGCACAGCCCAGGCCTCTTCTACATTTCCCTGCTCATTGGGAAGCGGAAAATCAGTACCCTCTACCACGTGAGCCAGCTGAAAGACCAGCCCCATGACAAAACCTTCTGCCAGGTGCATCATCAGAAAACCGATTGCTAACTGCCACCAGCTTATATCAAGCAGCAGCAGCGGCATTCCGATAAAGAGAAAATAATAAAGTATTTTAAAGAAGAATAAGTTGAAGTACTCTATTTTAGGATGTTTTGCAGTGTGCTGCCCAATCTGTTTCTGAAAAAACTTGATATAATCTTTGCGCAGAACCCAGGAGAGAGACGCCAGCCCATATAAAAAAAAGGCATAAAAATGCTGATAGCGCTGCACCTTGTTTATTTTTTCATTTTCATCCAGACGAATAAGTCCCGGGGCTATCTCAATGTCTTCGTCATGGCCGGGTATGTTGGTATACGTGTGGTGTACGATGTTATGCGTAATATCCCAAAGGTAGGGATTGGCCCCAATCAGGTGAAACAGGTAACTAAGGCCTCTGTTTACCTTTTGATTTCCGGAGAATGAGCCATGTATAGCATCGTGGCAAATATTAAAGCCGATAAATGCTGAAAACACGCCCAGCATAACAGCCATGCCGAGCATAGCCCAGGCGCCAAACCAGCCCGAAATAATCAGCAGGTAGAGGGAAACAAAACCCAGCAGATAGATAACGGTCTTGGTCCACAAAAGGCTGTTACCATTTTTAGATATACCATTTTCTTTGAAGTAGGCATCTACTCTTTTGCGTACTGTGGCAAAGAAAGATGACTGATTTATATTAATGAATTTTACTTTTTGTGACATAATGCTGTGTACAGAGGCAAATAAATACTGGAATAACCTTTTTTAGATTTAGTAATTCCAGGGCCTCAGTCACTGCAACAACACAAATCAGAAAAATAAAATTGGGAACACTCTATATAGGCATAAACTGCCCATAAATTTCCTTCAAAAAAATGGAGCAGTAAAGCAATGGCTGTTTAAGCTCCCGCTCCGGGTTAGCATACAGATAAACGTATTCAGGAGTAAAGTAGTGCGGAAAACATGCCAGTAAATTTAACCTGAAGTCAATTATCACTTTAAATACCTGATATATAAAGGATTATTTGAACACCTTCTAAATTTTATTGATACAAAGCCCTACAGGCGGAATCCTGGCAACAAACCCGGGTCGGTATAAGAACTGGGGCTGGCACCTGATACCATAGTATTTTATGCAGCAGCAGGCCTGCTGGTGATGAACGCTACTAATAACCACGGTTTGGTAGTATAATGGAGGGAATAATTGCTACCGTATAACAAAATATCATGGCTGGTGTAGATGGGCCTAAAGAGAAAATATTCCTAAACACCATTTGTGTAATATCCACTGCCAGATATCCGCTAATTACTTGCAGAAGCTCTTTAATTTTAAAGTTCAAACATAAGATTCTGCCATGAAGCTAAAACTGCGTGCAAAGCTCACCCTCTCCATTGCGGCTGTTTTTCTTTTCACCTATGTGTTCATTGTCGGGTTCATCATTGTAAATACCCAGCACAAAGCCATAGAGGACGCTACGAACATTGCTAATCAGTATGCGCTTCGAAATGCAAATGATTCCAAAGCCTTATTATCACACGATTTAGGAGTAGCCGGCGCCATGGCTGCTAATATTGAGCAATATTTTCAGGAAAGTGACAGCCTTAGGAGCATGGCCATTTTAAAAGTGCTGCTTGGGATTGTTCAGCAGGACGACCGCTACCACAGCACCTGGGCAAGCCTGGAGCTGAATGCACTTGATCCGGCCTGGGGGAAAAAATTTGGGAGAAAAAGATACACTGTTTACAGAAGCAAAGATTCTGTTGTTGATTCACTTAACCTGGATGGCGATAAAGTTGGTAGCCTCTACCACGATTTAAAGCTTTCTAAAAATGAGGAGATTACCGATCCTTATTCCTTTAGCGAGTATTCCAGCACCAATAAAGACGATGTATTTGGCACTTCTGTATGTGTGCCCATCCTGATAAGGGGCGAATTTGCTGGTCTTGTGGGGATGGACATTGCACTCAACAATTTTGATTTCATCACACAAATAAAACCCTATGAGCATTCCACTACTTTTCTGCTGGCAAACAATGGAACCATTGTAGCACATGCGGATAAAGCGTTGATTGGTAAAAATGTTACCGAAGCCCTGGGCAATACAGAGCAATCACTTGCAGGCAGCATCAGTAAAGGAGAATTTTTCTCTTTTCAAACCACCTTAAATAAGGAAGAAGTATACGTTAGTTTTGCACCCATTCAGTTTGGCAGCTCTATTCATCCCTGGGCATTGGGCACCATTGTGCGCCTGGATGATATGACCACGGAAACTGACCGTATCTTTACCTACTCCATTGCTATCAGCATTGCCGGACTGTTGATCCTGATACTTCTGATCGGGTTTATTTCAGGTAAGATCATTGAGCCGGTTATACATACCAGCAAGCTGCTAAAAGAACTATCCAGAGGAAATGTTGACAGCAAACGTAAACTTGTTATCAACACCGAGGATGAGCTTAGGGAAATGGCAGACTCGCTTAACTTTTTGGTAGACTCACTGGAGCAAAAAATTGCTTTTGCCGTAAGCATTGGCGCCAATAAGCTGGATACTGAAATTGGTGAAATAGAACAGGAGGACAAACTTGGCATGGCACTCCTAAGCATGCGCAACAGCCTGAAGCTAAATAATGAGCAAAACGAGCTCAGGAACTGGTTCACCAAAGGCGTAGCAGAATTCTCTGAAATTCTGCGCTACAGGGACGACGACACAGATGAGCTCTACTTTACGATCATCAAAAACCTCGTGAATTACTTAAAGGCAAATCAGGGGGGATTCTTTGTTTTGAAGCAGGCCGAAAATGGAGAAAGCTACCTGGAGTTGATGGGCACCTATGCGTTTGAGAGGAAAAAGTTCATTGAGAAAAAACTGGCGATTGGGGAGGGTATCATAGGCCAGTGTGTGCTGGAAGCAGACACTATTTACCTGGAGGATATTCCAGAAAACTATATCCGCATTACTTCCGGATTAGGCGACGCGCCACCTACCTCTGTGCTGATTGTACCCTTAAAATTAAACAATGAAGTGTTAGGTGTGGTAGAGCTTGCATCATTTAACAAGTTCAGGAAACACGAAATTGAATTTGTAGAAAAAGTAGGCGAAAGCATTGCTTCCTTTATCTTCAGTTTTAACATCACCTCCCGGACCAAAAGACTGCTGGAAGAAACACAGAAAAACACAGAAGAACTTAAGGCTGCCGAAGAAGAAATGCGGCAGAACATCGAAGAGCTGGAAGCTACCCAGGAAGCGATGCACCGCATTCATGCCAGCAGCCTGCAAAATGAAGCTATCCTGAAAGCCATTATGGAAGGCACTGAAGATGGCGTGCTGGTGCTGGATACCAACTACACCATTGTAGCCCTGAATGATGAGATGAAACGCGGGTTTTCGGGCATCAACAGCACCCTTAGGCTGGAGGCTAATTTTCTGCAAATGCTTGCAGAAGATAAAGATTCCTGGCAGGAAAGATGTGCACAGGCGTTTGCCGGCAATAAGCTTAACTTTAACTCCGACAACTCCACCAGTACAGGATCGGCTACCAGCTTTAAACTGGCCCCGGTGCAGAATGATAAAGGAACAATCCAGTTTATCATGCTCCTGATGCACAAAAAAACAAGTGAATTAGCCTCATAGCCGGTTAATAATGCAATGTTAAATTCAAAAAAAGGCCTGCCAGCCGGCAGACCCTTTTTGCTTTTCTAACACTAATCAAAAGTTTTTAATTGTCATCGCCTTTTATGCGGTTCTGCTCGTCTGTGGAAGCTCCCCGCCTACGGCCGACAGGTCTAATTTCTTTATTTCCGAAACGGTATTGAAAGCTTAGATTAACCCTACGGCTTTCCCGGCGACTTTCTAACCTGATGCTGTTCTCGCCAACGATGGATTGACCACTGAATACCTGGGTCCAGAAAATATCGTTGGCACTTAATTTAAGGCTTGCATTGCGATCCCAGAAGCTATACTGCACACCCGCATTCACACTGTAAATGCTGTTGATTCTCATGGTTCCCCATATGGTAGGAGAGCGATACATGCCCGACAGCTCTGCTGAAAAATTATGGGGCAACTTAAAGGTGTTCATGATGTATACGTTGGTGGAAAGCTGTTCCACATCGAGCTTCTGCTCCAGGTAAGTGCCAGTGTACTTCCGGTGGTAGGCGCTTATGTTATTTTGCATGCTCCACCATTTGGCAATGGGTACCGGTAATGAAACAGTCAGGTTCCAGTTTGTGAGGGTACCAAGGTTTCTGTTAGTCTGGAAAGCATCCAGCCCTTCTGTTTCAATTACCTCCGTCATGGGCCCTTCTGTAATGCTGTAGGTTAGGTTGGTTACCAGAGATTTGTTATAGGTGTGGCTTAACTGCAGCTGGTGGGTAAACTGTGGCTGCAGGAGCGGATTTCCCCTGCTGTAGGTGGTTACATCCAGCAGTGAAAAGAAAGGATTCAGGTCCTGGTAAGAAGGGCGGTCTACCCGTCGGCTGTACGATAAGCCAAGGGCACTTTTTTCGTTGAGCGGACGCTTTAAAAACAGGCTCGGAAAAAGGGAAAGGTACTGATTCTTAGCTGTACTATCGTGCTTTACAGACACCCCCTGGTACCAGGTTTGCTCTGCCCGCAGGCCTGCCACAACAGTAGTTTTTCCCAGGGAGCCGCTCCAGTTGACATAGGCTGCATTAATGTTCTCACGGTACTGAAAATCATTTGTAAATTTATCCCATACCTCCCAATTTGCTTCATTTCCCTGCTTTTCTATGCGTGCGTTGTTATCAGAATGGACGTAGCTCGACTTTGCCCCCATCTCCAGTTTTGTTTTACCTACAGGTACTGTATAGTCGAGCTTTGCTACCCATATATTGATATCCGAAGGAGATGCACTGCGGAGCAGAAAAAGGCTGTCTGTTCTGCTATCGAAATATTGAAAGCTGTTGTTAAAAAAGCTGTTTTTGCTGCCCCTATAGTTTGAATAATCTAAATCAAAGGTCAGCTCCCGGCCTTTCTGTTCAAAAGTTCTCCCGTAGTTCAGGTTAATGGTTGTGTTTTGGTAGCCGTTATCAATATCCCCAAGGGTGGTAATGGTGCGTTCTCGCCCCATGCCCGCAATGCTGTGTAAGGCTTTGTTGGTGTTGTTGGAGCCCCAGTCACCAATGCTGCCGTTCACCATCAGGCCCAGGGTATTTTTCTTATTCAGGAAAAAATCGACCCCTGCTTTGTAGTTGTGCCCCTGCCAGTTGCGGAGCATGTAATTTTGGTGATCGAAGAGGTTTACCTCGCCCCCGATAAAAGCATTCCGCTCAATGTCGAGATTCTGAAAGCTGCGGCTTAATCCATAATTATAATTGGCAAAGAAGTTAACGCTGTTCTGGCGGTGGTTAAGGCTAAGGCCGCTGTTTAACTTCTCAAAACGACCATATCCGGTGCCAAGGGTTAGGCTGCCGTTGGTACCCCTGTTCTTCTCCTTTTTAGTTTTTATGTTGATAATACCCGAATTGCCTGCAGCATCGTGTTTGGCAGAAGGATTGGTGATAATTTCTACCTGATCCAGGGCATCGCTGGTCATGTTCCGCAGCATATTGGCAACATCAGCTCCGGAGAGGTAGGTGCGCTTGCCGTCCAGCATAATGGATACCCCCTGTTTGCCGTTCAGGCTGATGTTGCCATCCTGGTCTACCACCACTCCGGGTGACTTCTCCAGCACCTCCAGTGCAGTATTGCCGGTGGCCAGTATGGTTCCTGCTACATTCACCACCATGCGGTCGGCCTGCTGTTCTATCATGGGCCGTTGCCCTACCACCGTTACTGCCTTCATTTGCTCCACCATTTCCCGCAGCTGCAGGGGTGGCAAACTCCGGGTTTCGGCAGCCGCTAACGTTATGGGAGCACTCCAGCCCTTTTGATAGCCCAGTATGCCGGCAGTAAGCAGGTATTGTCCGCCAACAACCCCCTGCAGTGAATATGCACCTGCAGCATCGCATATGGCCCCTTTTACAAGGGCAGAATCTGCAGCGTTCAGCAGGGTTACAGTAGCATAGGCGAGTGGCTTGTTTTGTTCATCAACAACTTTACCATTGAGGGTAGATTGGGCATAAGTTGTAAAGCTTGCGGCAGAGAGCAGGATAAAAATAAGCTTGAAGGGATCGGTGACCAGCCATGCTACAACACTGCCGCTAAAAAGAATAGGATTACTCATAATAATGTTGGTTAAAGGATTCTAGTACCGGGCTTATTATGAGCTAGTTAGTCTGCTTTGATCAGGGCATCAACTAAATGTGATGAACAGGGGAAAAGATGTGACGAAAGCGCTGCCGAGAGACAGGCTGTGTACTTATGGTGCTGCTACAATCTTTATCTGTAGCTCAAAATCAGGATCTACTACTCTTTTCTCCAGCCAGCTACCATCTCTTAATCATAAGCGGGAATGTTTAAGCCTAAAATGATATCCCGTTCTGCCACCCAGATATCTCCCTCCTTTCGAAGCGAAATTATTCCGGAACCTCCCCTGGGAGAGGATCCATGATCGGCCAGGTCCAGCAGTGGATCATCCTCAAAAACATAGTCATCGATGTAGTACTCGCCCTTAGCAGGCTCCTTGACTGTGGCATGAATATGAGCTGGACTGTTACGTTCGGGATAGGCCCCTGGCTTTTGGGTATAAAAAATGTATTTACCATCGGCGCCGGTTTTGATCCATCCCCTGAGGTATCCATGGCGTTTGTCCCATCCCTGTTCGTTGCCCCTGGTGGGATACCGCCCCTGCTGATCGGTGTGGTAAATATACAGGATCACATCACTGGCCGGGGTTTTTCCATCCTGCTTATAAATTGTACCCGTTAACTTTAGCTTAGGCCCCTGCTCCCCAAAATCAGGCAGTGTGTCCAGGGGCGATAATTTCCGGTCGCCCCACTCATAAATAGCCTCGCATCCTTCACAGGGACCACCAATGCGTGCTGTAGCTTTCTGTTTTTCCTGCTGATCCTGCGCCTGGCATGTTGTCATGAGGCAGATAGTCATGAGCATGAAGAATTTCATGAGCATGAAGAATCCCTTTTTCATAGTGGTTGATGGTTAATTAGATAAAAGAAGAAGTAGCGTTTACCTGAATTTAAGCAGAAGAAAACAAACAGAGAAGCCTTTTCGACAGAGCACTTCCGGGGCCAGACCTACAGCATTGTAAGCGGGTTGTATGGTATTGATAGATAATTAGGAGTTGTTCATCATTCTGCCGCCACCATTGGTCGAAACCGGCTGCAACTCATTACTTTTTTAAGTAAATTAAGCCCGTGAAAGAGAGCTTTCAGATCCCTGTAACTGCTTTTCCGGCACTACACCAGCCGGTATACCTGCTTTTCCTGGATATTTAAATGCCCGAATCTAAAAAACCAGCACTACCCAAATTTCCGGGGCATGAGCAATATCTAAATAACTGCTGGCAGACAAGGTATAGATAGCCACAATCAGGAATTAAGTGCAGCAATAAGCTCATGCCGGTAGGCTTCGCTTACCGGAACCGTAAGACTGGCAATGCTTACCTGGTGCCTTTCTACCCTATCGATCCTGGCAACCGATACAATATAGGAGCGGTGTACCCTTACAAATTTATCTGCAGGGAGCAGGTTTACAATTTCATTGAAGGTACTGCGGGAAAGCACTTTTTTATCTTTCAGCACAAAAGTAACATAGTTCCCTGCCGCCTCCAGGTAAAGGATATCATCAAACAAAACCTTTAGCTGCTCATAGCCGGTTTTGATGAAAATATAGTCTGTGCTTTCGGTGGTGTTTCTGAAATTGTAGAGCTCAAAAGCTTTGTTACAGGCTTTGATAAAGCGCGGCAACGAAAATGGTTTTAGCAGGTAATCTACCGCATCCATTTCAAAGCTAGTAACAGCATGCTCGGTATAGGCGGTTGTAAAAATAAGCAAGGGCTTTTTGCTTAGGCTGTTAAAAAAATCAATGCCTGAAATATCAGGCATCTTAATGTCCAGAAATATCAGATCTATGGGTTCTTTCTGCAAATATTCCAGGGCTTTGAAGGCATCTGTAAACTCTGCCTTCAGCTCCAGAAAAGGCACTTTAGAGGCATGTGATTTTACAATCTCTAAAGCGATGGGTTCATCATCTATGGCAATTGCTCTCATGAAAATACTATATTATGAGGTTGCACTGCTAATGTAACTGAATCGTGAGGTGAACAAAAAATTCTTTCCCGGTTTCGCGTATAATCAGCTCGTGTCTAGCCGGGTACAGGAGTTGGAGTCGCTGTTTTACATTCAACAGGCCAATGCCACTCTTGCTCTTCTCCGGATCGTTTTCCTGCTTTTGGTGCTTGCTGTTATACACATCAAAATAAAGCTTGTGCTCGCGCACCTCCAGGTTTACTTTTATATGAGAGGGTTCCCTGAAGCTAATGCCATGCTTAAAAGCATTCTCTACAAATGGGATCAACAGCATAGGTGCAATTTGTACCTGGGCCAGTGGTTCTTCTATCTCGGCCATAATCTTCACACATGGGTTGGGATCGGTACGTAATTTCTGTAAGCTCATGTAATTGTTCAGGTATTCAATCTCGCGGGCCAGCGGTATCTTGTCCTGCATGTTTTCCTGCAACATAAAGCGCATCATATCGCCCAGTCGTTCTACGCCCTCGCTGGTGCGTTCTGCTTTTTCCTGAATGGCTGTGCCGTATATGGTATTGAGGGCATTAAACAGAAAATGGGGATTGATCTGTGAGCGAAGAAAATCGAAGTTGGCGTTTGACTGTCCCAGTGCTGTTTTCAGTACAAAAATTTCTTCGTTCCCCTTTAGCTGCCGTTTGTACAGCACCCACGAAAGCGGCGCTGTGATCAGTAGCTGAAATGCTGTATTGAACAAACCAACACTAAGTGCAACTTCCTCGTGGGCAATAAACAACATCAAGAATAAGGCCACAGGAAAAAAGGATATGAGCATGACCAACGCAACTCTGCCTATATAATTTAAGAAAGCTTTTTTCTTTCTAAAGGCAGCGGGTATCAGGCTATAGAAAGAATAGGAATAGAGCATAATACCAAACAGCGTTATTAAGCCAAGGCCGAGGACCACCTCCCCATCTGCGCCAGCAATCAGGAGCAAAAAAATACCAATCATCCATAAAACAAAAGCGGCAATGCTGTAGGAGGTGATAAAGCTGTAGCGGCTCTGGATAGTCTTAGTATTGGATAACAGATACACCCCCAGGTATTTGATGGCAGTGTAAAGGCCGAGCATCAGTAAGAGCCAGAAAGCATACAGGTAACTGTTTTTAAAGATGCTGTTATAAGCTTCCTGCTCGCTTTCGTATCTATCAAAAAGGTAATTCTTTAAGTAAGTATCGGTTACCCCCAATACCAGACCTGCAGCTGCAAGTGTCAGTAAAACCAGCATTACATTGCGGGCCAGGGCCTGCTTTCTGATCAGCCTGGGAACCACTACAAAATTCAGCAGCAGGAAGGCCAGGAATAAAAAAGTAGAGCGCAGCAGCTGCGGAAAAAAGTAGTTGCTGTAATAATCGAAATTGATATTGGCTTCATCAAAAAATCTTTTGTTGGGAGCCTTTATATAGGATGCACTGTCAACACTATCGGTGATATAGAAAAACACCATAAAAACAAAGAGCGTAATGGTTGCCCAAAATTCTACTTTGCTGAAATCTGCATATTTATTTACCAAACCATTCATGCTGTTGTACAGGTATAACTAACAGAACCAATTTATACAATAAGATGGTAATCTGTTTCAAAGCGCGGGTTAACCGACTTTAAATTGGGGTAGTTTATTAGGTGCTGCTACAGCAGGCTGTACCTATTGACGCAACAGGGCTATACTTCCACTTGCATCTTATGAACCCCACCGGATTATGAGGGGCTAGTTAACCAGGGTTTGGCAGTGTATAAAATAAATGTGATGAACAGCAGGAAAGATGTGACGGATGACAAGCTGCTGCATAAATCTGGTACTACAGGGGTTAAATCCTCCACAAATCAGCAGACAGCCCTGCCCCCTGCTTTTGCACAAGTGCCATCATTGCTTATAAAAAATTGGCTCCATGCATAGCGTGTTATTGCTAAGCATGGAGCCATGATGATGATGAAAGTACCATAAATAAACAAGCTTTGAGAAGCCTGCCATCTACAAAATCAAGTTTTAGTCTTGATAAGCCTGGTCGTGCACGTTTTTCACTGCACGGCCGGAAGGATCCTGCATTTTTTTAAAGGCCTCATCCCACTCCAGGGCAATGGCGGTACTGCAGGCAACAGATTTCTCGAAGGGCACACAGCGAGCCGCTTCATCTCCCTCAAAAAGCTCGCTGAAAATGCTGCGGTAATAGTACTCTTCTTTGGTGGTAGGGGTGTTTATCGGGAAGCGATGCACTGCATTTTTCAGCTGGTCATCACTCACTCTTTCCGCAGTGATCTTTTTCAGGGTATCGATCCAGCCGTAGCCTACGCCATCCGAAAACTGCTCTTTCTGGCGCCAGGCCACTTCTTTGGGCAGGTAATCTTCAAAGGCTTTGCGCAGGATGTGCTTTTCAATTTTACCGCCGCCTGCCATTTTATCAGCCGGATTCAAGCGCATGGCCACATCCATAAATTCTTTGTCCAGGAAGGGCACCCGGCCTTCCACTCCCCAGGCAGCCAGCGATTTGTTGGCACGCAGGCAATCGTAGAGGTGCAGCTTGCCTAGCTTACGCACGGTTTCTTCATGAAACTCTTTTGGGTTAGGTGCTTTATGAAAGTACAGATAGCCACCGAAGAGTTCATCGGCACCCTCGCCGCTTAACACCATTTTTACACCCATTGATTTAATTACGCGCGCCAGCAGGTACATGGGCGTAGAAGCACGGATGGTGGTTACATCGTAGGTTTCTATGTGGTAGATCACATCCCGGAGTGCATCGAGGCCTTCTTCGATCGTGAAATTCACCTCGTGGTGTACGGTACCGATGTGGTCTGCTACCTTGCGTGCGGCAGCCAGGTCGGGGGAGCCCTCCAGCCCCACGGCAAAAGAGTGCAGCTGCGGCCACCAGGCCTCTTTGATATCGCCGCTTTCAACGCGGCGGGCAGAAAACTTCTTGGCAACAGCCGATACGATGGAGGAATCAAGTCCGCCTGAAAGGAGTACGCCATAAGGCACATCAGACATCAGCTGTCGGTGTACGGCGTCTTCCAGTGCTTTTTTCAGCTCAGTTATACTGCTCTCGTTATCCTTTACCACTTCGTAGCTTGTCCATTCGCGCTGGTACCATTTTTTCAGCTCGCCATCTTTGCTGTATAAATAATGGCCGGGGGCAAACTCTTTGATGCGCTTGCAAAGTCCTGATATGCATTTCAGCTCTGAGGAAACATAGAAGTTCCCCCACTCATCCCAGCCCATGTAAAGCGGGATGATGCCCATATGGTCGCGGCCAATCAGGTATACATCCTTCTCCTTATCGTATAAAGCAAATGCAAATATGCCGTTCAGATCTTCCAGAAAATCAACACCTTTCTTGCGGTAAAGCGCCAGAATTACCTCGCAGTCAGACTGGGTTAAAAACTCGTAATCATCAAGCTCTTTACGCAGCTCCTGGTGGTTGTAGATTTCGCCATTTACGGCCAGCACAAGGTTTCCATCCTTGCTGTAAAGCGGTTGTTTGCCCGAGGTGGGATCTACAATAGCAAGCCGCTCATGCACCATAATGGCGTTTTCGCTCAGGAATATTCCTGACCAGTCGGGGCCGCGGTGCCGCTGTTTGCGCGATATTTGAAGCGCCTGCTCTCTTAATTCATCTGATTTATGCTTCAGATCGAATATACCAACAATTCCACACATGATTAGATGTATTTGGGATCTATATGAAGATTAAAATGGATCAGCAGCCGTAAATATGCAGGATGCAAAACCACTAAATAAAAGCAAAGAGCGGAGCGCAAAATAGCAGCAGCCCTCTTTACATTCCACGAATATAATACACTCCCTCTACTTGCACAACTGTTAACAAAAAGATTATTTTTTTATGAATTTGAAACAGCCCCATTTAACTTATTGCCAATTCAATAACAAAAACACGTAATCTTGATCTTAACCCAATTAACCGGGAGCTTCTGTAATTTATTCTGAAATGTATAAAAGGTATGCCGCCTGCATATCTAGCTTGCTAAATAAGAAGGCCATGCCCTCTCACCTATTCGGCGGTAAAAGTAGCATGGCCTTTAAATTGCAAAGGCAGTAAAAACAGGAAAGTTGCTCCTGGCAGGCTGTCACAACAGCTTGTCGAGTGTAATGGGCAACTCTCTTATTCTTTTTCCGGTGGCATGGTAAATAGCATTGGCAATAGCCGGGGCAACACTAACGATGCCTATTTCTCCCAGCCCTTTGGCACCAATCGGGTTCACAATTTCATCCTTCTCCTCCACAAAGATCACCTCCACATCATGCAGATCGGCATTTACAGGCACATGGTATTCTGCCAGGTCATGATTGATAAAGCGGCCGTACTGCTTATCCATAAAGGAGTATTCTTCCATGGCCATGCCTATACCCCAAACAACCCCGCCAAGGATTTGGCTACGTGCAGTTTTGGGGTTTAGGATGCGCCCGCCGGCTATAGCACTTACCACCCGCGTTACTTTTACAGTACCCAGATCTTCATCCACTTTCACCTCTACAAACACAGCCGAATGGGCATAGCGGGAGTATTTCTCCTGCTCTTCTGAGGGCTCCGAATCGGCTTCTGCCTGCAGGCTGTCTGTTTGGTTCCGGTGCAGGATGTCGGTGAGTGCAATAGTTTTTGAGGTGTCGCTTTTCAGGTACATCTGCCCATCGGCAAAGGAAACCTCTTCCGGTTTTGCCTTCTTGAAGGGAGAGCCATCTATTTCTTGGGCCAGCTCCAGGAGTTTCACTCCCAGCTTATCACATACTTTTTTTACTGCCGACCCTACGGATGATGCAGTCCAGGAGCCGCCTTCCAGTGGCGCTTTTGGCAGAGAAGAATCTCCAAGCTTAAACTCCACCTGATCCAGTGACACACCCAGGGTCTCTGCTGCAATCTGGCTCATGATGGTGTAGGTACCAGTACCAATATCGCCGGTGGCGCTGCTAACGGTTAGTTTTCCATCTGCAGATAAAATGGCTTTGGCACTTGCTTCTTTTTGGGTTGCCTCCCAGGCTCCGTTGGCCACACCCCAGCCAATTAGCTGATGACCCTCGCGCATGGAGCGGGGTACGGACTTTCGGTTTTTCCAGCCAAATTTTTCTGCTCCCTGCCGGTAACATTCCCGCAGCTCTTTGCTCGAAAAAGGCAGGCCTTCAATCTGGTCTTTTTCAGCATAGTTTTTCAGGCGGAACTCCATGGGATCCATGCCTACTTTGTAGGAGAGCTCGTCCATGGCACATTCCAGGGCAAAGATGCCGGTGGTTCCGCCGGGCGCACGCATATCAAGTGGGGTGTATACATCCAGCCCTACCAGCTTGTGGCTAAGCTTTACATTTGCGCAATAATAAAGCACTCCCGGCCAGATGATCACATCTTCACTGTAATCTTCAAAGCGGGAGGTTTCACCAAAGGCTTCATGTATCACTGCCTGCAGCTTTCCATCGGCAGAGGCACCCAGCGAGAGGCGCTGCACGGTTTTAGGCCGGTGGCCAAAGGAGAACATCTGCGGACGCGTTAGCACCACCCGTACCGATCGCTTTAATTCCAGGCTGGCCAGTACCGCCATAAACAGCTGGTACTGCGGTCGCAGTCCAGAACCAAAAGCGCCTCCTACAAAGGGCGAAAGCACCCGCACCTCTTCTTTCTTCAGCCCAAACACACCCATCACATACTTCTGGCTGTTAATGGCACCCTGTATCTTGTCGTAGACGGTGATGCGTCCGTCGCCCTCCCATTGCACGGTGGTGGCATGCATCTCTATAGGATTGTGGTGCTGGCTGGGGTGGGCGTATTCTTCTGTTATCTTAAAAGGGGCTTTATTCAGGGCCTCTTCCGGCGCACCCCAGGGATCTGGCGGAGGAGTTGATTTGTACTCTTCCGGTTCATAGGCGTTTGCCCGTTGTGCCTCAAAGTTGGTTTCGTGTGCCTCCTGCTCGTAGGTCACCTTTACCAGGGTAGCCGCATACAGGGCCAGTTCATAGGTTTCTGCCACTACCAGGGCAATGGGCTGCATGTTAAACTGTATTTTGTTGTCGTAAAATGGCCGAAAGGGCGAACCCGGTGGCGCATCCATGTCCTGGTAGCTCTTATCATAAGAAGCCAGCTTTGTTCTGTTCTCGTGCGAAAACACCTGCAGCACGCCTTCATGCCGGAGCGCATCGCTGGTGTCAATGGACTTGATGGTTCCTTTGGCTATGGTACTGTTGATCACCACGCCATAGCAAAGGTCAGGTACGCTGAATTCTGCTGCATACCGCGCCTGGCCGGTTACTTTTTTGCGCCCGTCAACGCGGTTCTTTGGTTTTCCAATTACATCTGTTGCCATTTTACTCCTCTGTTTTAGCAGCCTGCAGGAGCGCACGAACAATGGAGCGCCGGGCCAATTCAATTTTAAAACTATTGTGTTCAAAGCCTTTAGCACCCTGTACATAAGCATCAGCAACAGGCTCAAAGTTATCCCTGCTCGCTTTTAATCCTTTAAGCAGTGCTTCTGCTTCCGGATTACGCCAGGGTTTGTGTGCCACTCCGCCCAATGCAATACGTGCTTCCTGAATGGTGCCGCCCTCCATTTCCAGGCCTGCAGCAACAGAAACCAGCGCAAAGGCATAGGAGGCACGGTCGCGGTTCTTCAGGTAGGTGTAGTGTTGGGCAAAACCTTTGGAAGGCAGTTCTATGGCGGTAATAATTTCATCCTCGCCCAGGTTCGTGTCTTTTTCAGGCGTATCGCCCGGCAGCCGGTGAAATTCCAGGATGGGAATGCTGCGTTCTCCCCGAGGACCTGTAACCATAATCCTGGCATCCAGTGCAGCAAGAGCCACTGCCATATCGGAAGGGTGGGTGGCAATACAGTGTTCGCTGTGGCCTAAAATGGCATGGATGCGGTTGTAACCCGAGATGGCCGAGCAGCCCGTACCGGGCTCCCGTTTGTTACAGGCGGTGCTGGTATCGTAAAAATAGTAGCAGCGGGTGCGTTGCAGCAGGTTGCCTCCATTGGTGGCCTTGTTCCGGAGCTGAGCCGTTGCCCCTGCCAGGATAGCATGCGAAAGCAGCGGGTAGCGCTTTTCAATCAGCGGATGATATGCGGTATCGGCATTGGTGGCCAGTGCTCCCAGCCGCAGGCCTCCTTCCGCTGTTTCTTCTACTGTATTCAGTGCCAGGCGTGTAATATCCACCAGGTGCCGGGGCTTCATCACATCTATCTTCATCAGGTCGAGCAGGTTGGTACCGCCTGCAATAAATTTTGCCTGCTCGTTTCCGCTTACAGCGCTTACCGCGCCTGAAACGTCCCTGGCGCGGGTATAGGTAAAAGGTCTCATGCCTGCTGGCTCCTTTCCAGCGCTTCCTGCACCACTTTTACAATATTGCTATAAGCACCACAGCGGCAGATGTTGCCGCTCATCAGGTCCCGTATATCATCTGGAGTTTTGGCTTTCCCCTCCCTGATCAGGCCAATGGTGGAGCAGATTTGCCCGGGCGTGCAATAACCGCACTGGAAAGCATCGTGATCGATAAAGGCCTGCTGCACCGGGTGCAGTTCACCCTCCTGCGCCAGCCCCTCGATGGTGGTAATCTCAGAGCCATCGTGCATCACGGCCAGTGAAAGGCAGGAGTTAATGCGTTTGCCATCCAGCAGAATGGTGCAGGCACCGCACTGGCCCTGGTCGCAGCCTTTCTTGGTTCCCGTTAAATGCAGGTGTTCCCGCAACAGGTCCAGCAGGGTGGTCCAGACCTCTACTTCCAGTTGCTGTTCAGATCCGTTAATGCTGAGGCTGATTTTTTCTTTCGGAACAGGCGCTATTGTACTTTTTTCCATAGGATCAATTAAAAATGGAATTCTCACAGATGATTAAGCAGTTGATCCGGAAATCTGGAAATAAACTGGTAGCCAGGAAGGCACAGGTAGTTTGATTTGATTCAGGGCAAACGCTTAACCGGATTTAGGATTTGAACCAGGAAGCCCGCTGAAGGTTTGTTGATTTCTTATAAAGCACACTGATTTGCTCTGCCAAAAAGCACCTGGCAGGTTATTTGAAAGAGCTGGGGACGATATATGCCTTTTCTGATCTTACACATTCGGGATTACTATATAAAAAGAACAGCCCTGAACCAATTTCAGGGCTGTTCTTTTATATTAACCTCCTGTAAAAAATTCAGGGAGATTCAGGGCAGATCATTTTTGTTAGCGGCGGTCATCATCATGGTTGCCGCCGCCAAACCAGGAGCGTACACGCTCTTCTGCTTTTTCCAGAAAACCACGGTCTTCGTCCCTGTTTCTGTGGCGGTTCTGGTCGTAATCTCTGTTGCTGTTGTAATCGTAGCTGCCGCGTTCGCCTCTGTAGTTACTATTGCCAATGCCATGGCTTCCCGAACCGGAATAGTTACTAGTACTGGCACCATAGCCACTGCCCCAGCTGCCGCGGTAGCCCCCTCTGTCTTCTGTTCCATACTGATTTCTCATCTGCCAGTAGGCATTGCGGTAGTAATCCTGGCCCCTGCCTGATTCGTCTCTGCCAGTTGCACCATAAGCCTGCTGTTCGTAGTCAGTATTACCAGGGTTTCGGCCCTGGTTAGAGCTGCCATAGCCGGAGGAGCCTCTGCCCTGGTTGCCGTAGCCTCCACCCCGGTTGCTATCACGATCATAGCCCCCATATCCTTGTCTGCTTTGGTATCTGTCACCGTCATAGCCTCCATAATTTTGGCTGCCCTGGCCCTGGTACCTGTCACGGCCATAGTCGCCACCTCTGTTGCTCATGCCGCCACTGCCGGTATACTGATCACGGTTGTAGCCACCGCCCTGGTAGCGGCTGCCTCCTTCGTTGTAGTCAGCGTAGGAACCAGCACTATAATTCCTGTCATTGTCAAACCTGCCTCCCCTGCTGCGGCCACCATAATTGCCACTATCGTAGTTGCGGCCACGGTCTCTGTCACTCACCCGGCTATGGTCACGGTCGTAGCCGCCCATGTCGCGGTAGCTGTCGTAGCTGCTCGTTCCGGCATTACCTGTATTATAGGGAGATCCGCCCCAGTCGCGGCTTATTTCGCCAGCATAACTACCGGCACCCCATTCATGCCTGCCGCCGTAGCCCTGGTTTTCTCTGTTCTGTTGCGTGCCGTAACGGGAATACCCCTCATTGCCGGCACCCTGTCCATAGCCGCCATAGTGCTCCTGGCTGCCCCTGTTGCCCTGGTTGTAGTTATCGCCTGCATGATATACGCCTCCGTTTTGTGAATAGCCCTGCTCCCCCTGTATATCCGGGCCTTGGTTTGCCCAGACAGCATTTTGGTTTCTTTCAGAAGCCAGGCCTCGATTGCTGTTTCCCTGGCTGCCGGAGTATCCGCCCCCGTTCCAGGCAGAATTCTCCAGGTCTGGCTTATTCCTGTTTCCCTGCATACCATGGCGCTTCTGGCTATCGTAGCTCCTGTCCCACTGCCCACTATCCTGGTGCTGATTTGGCCAACCCATTCCGGAACCCTGATTCCCTGTTGGGAACCGGCCATAATTGTTGCCACCCTGCATAGCCGGGTTACCAGATCTGTTTTCCTCATTGCCAGGGTAAGAACGTTCGCCCTGATGATAGCTGCCCCGCATCTGATTGGAGTTGCCCTCCATTGGCGGATATCCACCAGAGTTCTGGAATCCCTGATTACTGCCACCCGACTGGCCATAATTCTGTTCCCAATTTCTGTTTTCACCCCAGTTCGCCCCCGCGCCCTGCTCATAAGGAATGGTGCTGCGGCTATAGTCACTACCCATGCCATAGGAATCTCCACCTACTCCATTTCTGCTATCCCAGGTTGCTCCATAGCTGCCCTGGTCACTAAATTGATTTTCATTTCTGCCCGAGCCAAAGGAACCGCTCTGATTCCGGTCGTCCTGCTGCCAACTACCAGACTGATTGTTGTAGCCCTGGCTACTGCCTGAGTCAGCGTCTTTATTTTTACTTAGTTGGTCTCCGGGAGTACCATCATAACCGCTCCCTTTTTGTGAGTCTGATCTTGTTTTCATAGCCGAGCTGCTATCCCCCGAATCTGTAGATGACCCTCCCATATTTCCAGAAGTGCTGTCTGTTGAGCTAATATTTCCTGAACTGGCAGTATTGGCCTTTTTCTGATTGGCTTTATCTGATGTGCCGGCTGTAGATGAGCCTGAAACATCAGTTGATGATTTTGCGCTTACCCCACCTGATTTTTTGCTCTCTCCCGATTTTTTTGTACCGGTTTTTTTGTTTTGATCATCATCGGATTGTGATCCTTTCTTGTCTTTAGTAGCCATAAAAGTTAAAGGTTTTATGTGAAAAAAAAATTTACCCCACCTAAAGCTTACTTTGTGAAAATCAGGCACAAGTCTCACTATTGTTATGCGATTGCTATTGTTGGTGGTAACTGTATAACAGTATCGCACCTGCATGGTTTTCCGGAGCAAAACACCTTAATATGAAGCTTTAGCAATTCTGGCTCAGTGAAAGGGAATGTACCATGGTTCCGAAAAAAGCGCTGTTCATCACTCACCCGGCACATACTTTCCAAGAGACTAGTGAAGCTATGCAGCGGAAACCCTGTAAAGGCCACTATCAGATACTACAGTTAAAACAACTTATATTTGACGGCTGTTCTTCTATAAATCTTCAGGCTATACGCTAAATGGAGCAACAAATAGCAGAGGTAAATTTTATATAAGGAGAACATATCAAGCACCAGTTATGGAAATAGGCATTTGCACCTTTGCCGATGTAGGTACCCATCCGGTAACCAAAGAAACCATCGCTCCTTACCAGCGGCTGCGCAACCTCATGGAAGAGATCGAGCTTGCCGATCAGCTGGGCCTGGATGTATTTGCGGTTGGGGAACACCACCGGCCGGATTATGCCGTCTCCTCACCGGCCACCATATTGGCGGCCGCCGCAGTACGTACTAAAAACATCAAATTATCCAGTGGTGTAACGGTCTTAAGTTCTGATGATCCGGTACGGGTATTCCAGCAATTTGCTACGGTAGATCTGCTGTCGGGTGGCCGGGCAGAAATTATGGCGGGGCGCGGATCGTTCATTGAATCATTTCCGCTCTTTGGCCAGGACCTGAAAGATTACGACACCCTGTTTTCAGAAAAGCTGAAGATGCTGGTGCAGCTCAATGAAAGTGAAAAAATCAGCTGGGAAGGCACGCATACACAATCCATCAACAATCGGGGCGTATACCCGCGTCCGCACCAGGAAAAGCTACCCATCTGGGTGGCGGTAGGCGGCACACCGGAATCAGTAGTACGTGCAGCCGAGTATGGCCTGCCTATGACGCTTGCCATTATTGGCGGTATGCCTGCACGTTTTGCTCCCTTTGCCCAGCTATACCGGGAGGTATATGAAAAAGCGGGGCATGATCTAAGCCAGCTGCAGTTTTGCGTGAACTCGCACACTTACATTGCCGACACCTCCCAGCAGGCCCATGATGAATTTTACCCACCCTATGCCGATGTCATGGCACGAATAGGTAGGGAAAGAGGCTGGTCTGGCATGAACCGCCAGCAATTCGATGCCTCCACCACCAAGCAGGGTGCTTTGCTCGTTGGCAGCCCGCAGCAGGTGGTCGATAAGATCTTATATGAATACGAACTGTTTGGCAACACGCGCTTCCTGGCGCAAATGAGCATAGGTGCCCTGCCACATAAACAAGCCATGCGCTCTATAGAACTGCTAGGCACTCAGGTGGCACCGGAGGTAAAAAAACATACGGCAGGCAAAGAAGCGAAGAAAGACTGATTGCTACCATCAGGAAGCCGGGCCTGCTCCGCAGCCAGGAAAAGCTATGGATGAGACGGTGCCTTTAAAACAGCTTTCAGCAGCGTGCTGTTCGACTTGCTTTATTCCGAGATTTGCAGGCTTTCATAAACAGCATCCATGCCTTCCTCGTCTTCGGCCAGCACCATCAGTAAATCCAGTGCCTGTAATTCTGTAGAGCCATTGGGGGTAATGTATTTGCCGTCTCTTTTGATCATGGCAATGATGGCAGTTTTCGGAAAGCCCAGCTCTACAATCTTCTTTCCTACTATGGCTGTATCCCTGGGAACAACAATTTCATTCAGCTCTGTCTTTACATGATCTGATAGTTCAATATCCAGCGGCGTTCTTCTTTTTGCTTTCTCAGGCACCGACACCCCCAGCCACTTAGCCACCAGGGGCAGGGTAGTGCCCTGCAGCAGTACAGAACTAACGGAAATAAAAAATACAATATTGAAGATCATCCCAGCCTTATCAACCCCGGCAATCAGGGGATAGGTAGCAAATACAATAGGCACAGCTCCCCGAAGTCCCACCCAGGAAATAAATAGCTTTTCCCTGTTCTTCATCTTAAAAAATGCCAGGCAGACATACACACTTATGGGGCGGGCCACCAGGATCATGAACAGCGAAATGAGTATCCCAATGCCTATAATAGGATAGATGTGTGAGGGAAATACCAGCAGACCCAGGGTAAGAAAAAGTACAATCTGCATCAGCCAGGCAAATCCGTCAAAAAAGCGCATGATGGTTTTCTTGTGGATAATATCGTGGTTGCCTATGTAAACGGACGAGAGATAAATGGCGAGAAAACCGTTGCCGCCAATAAAGTCGGTAAAGGAAAAAATAAATCCCATCAGGGCAATCACCAGCACGGGGTAGAGGCCTTCAAAATCAAGCCTGATCCTGTTAATGATCATAACACTGAGCTTGCCCATTCCCAGGCCAACCGCTACGCCAAAGAGTATCTGTTTGATAAAGACAGGAATGACCGATACCAGGCTCTGGTCCTGGTTTACCACCAGGGAGGTAAGGGTAATGGTCAGGAAGTAAGCCATCGGATCGTTACTCCCACTTTCCAGCTCCAGCGTTGGCCGCAGGTTCTTTTTTAAACCCACGCTCTTGGCTCTTAAAATGGAGAATACTGCCGCAGCATCGGTAGAAGAAACAATGGCTCCCAGCAAAAGCCCCTCCAGTAAACTAAAGTTAGTGACTTGCCAGATAAAAGCCCCCACGCTAACCGTAGTAATCAACACACCCACCGTAGAGAGCAGTACACCCTTGCTAAGCACAGGTTTTATATAGTCCCATTTGGTATCCAGACCACCGGAGAAAAGGATGAAATTCAGAGCCAGCACCCCCACAAACTGGGCAGTGGCAGGATTATCAAAATTTATCTTGCCCAAGCCCTCCGATCCGGCAAGCATGCCTACAATCAGGAAGAAAATAAGCGTAGGCACCCCAAAACGGTATGAGGTTTTGCCTGCCATTATACTCACAAAAAGGAGAATGGATCCTATCAGCAGGATGTTCTCTATGGTTAAATTCATGCTCCGGAGCGGGTTAAAAAAAATGCAAGTTATCAACTCTGTCCGCCTATAGCAAAGCGGGGCAAATAAAAGCATTCAGGGTTTATACCGGTCATGCCGGCACCTTTAAAATTAAATACCCATAAGAGCGGGGTAAAGTTGGTAAGAAAACCGATTCAGAAATAAAACAGCAGCTGCAATGCAGGGCTGATTAATAACAGCAGCGTAATAGAAGCGGAGAATACATAGATGAAAATAATAAAAGTATTTAAGTACTTTTATACTTTATTTAAACTATGCTTGTTATATTTGTCCTATTAGGAATTAAAAATTTATTCATCATGATCGCACAAGCAGAAAATATCCTGGACGTAACCACCTTAATACCAAGAGAAAAGCACCCTACTATCTTCAAAAGGTTTGAAGAGCTAAAGCCTGGTGAAAGTCTGACCATCCACAACGACCACGATCCCAAACCACTCTACTACCAGATGCTTGGAGAGCTGGGCAATGTATTTAGCTGGGAATATACCGAGCAGGGGCCTGAGTGGTGGAAGGTAGTGCTGACCAAACGCGGCGCCGAAGAAAATGACGAAACCCTGGGTGAAATTGCCGCAAAGGATATCCGCAAAGCCCAGATCTTTCGCAAATACGGCCTGGACTTCTGCTGCGGCGGCAAGAAAACAGTTAAGGAGGCTTGTGCCGAAAAAGGTCTCGATGTAACGAAGATTGAACAGGAACTGAAGCAGACAGATCGTAACGTAGTGGCAGCCCGTCCTCTGCCCTACAATGAGTGGGACCCAGCTTTCCTGGCAGATTACATTGTAAATACACACCACACCTATGTACGCCAGATGCTTCCCGACATCAGTGCCTATGCGCTAAAGGTAGCCCGGGTACATGGTGGCCATCATCCGGAGCTTATCCAGATCAACGGACTGGTAGAAAGCATCAAGCAGGAACTGGAGGGGCACCTGCCTAAAGAAGAAAACATACTATTCCCTTATATTAAAAAGCTGGTACAGGCTAAAAACAGCAACCAGCCCCTGGAAAAACCCCACTTTGGTACCGTAGAAAACCCGGTGAAAATGATGGAGATGGAGCACGAAAATGCCGGACATGCCCTGGAAAAGATCAGGGAGCTAAGCAACAACTACAGCCTGCCCGAAGATGCCTGCGGCAGTTACAGGCTGCTCTTTAAAATGCTGGAAGAGTTTGAGAGTGACCTGCATATCCACATCCACCTGGAGAACAATATTCTCTTCCCCAAAGCACTGGAGATTGAAAAACAGCTGCGGTCATGAGTAATTCACCCAAACCCATCAAACGAAATCCGGCCCTGGTAGAGTTTTCGAAAGATCACCACTTTGGCCTCCTGCTTGTCTGGAAAATCCGGCAGGGACTGCAAACAGGCATTGCGCCTGTTCGCATCAGCAGGTACGTAAGCTGCTGTTACGTAGCAGACCTAGCCCATCATTTTGCTGATGAAGAACTTTACCTCTTCCCACATCTTGCCCCATCAGATCCTCAGCGGTTGCGGGCAGAGCAGGATCATACAAAGATCAGGTCGCTTGTGGCTGATATCAAGCAAAAGCCGGATGACGAAGTAAAACTAACGGCCTTTGCCAATTTGCTGGATGCACATATTCGCTTTGAAGAAAGAGAGCTGTTCAACCAGCTGCAGGCATCCATGAGCAAGGAAGAGCTGCTGAAACTTTTAAAAAATGTACCGGCACGCCCCCATCTGGATGATGGAGCCTGGAATGATATCTTCTGGGTACGAAAAGAACAGAAGCAGATGAGCCATGCTGGTTAACCAACATACCAAAATAGCTGTATTGCTAGAGCACCATCCGCAGGCGCTGGAGACAATTGTTTCCCTGAACCCCAGGTTTGAGAAGTTAAGGAATCCCCTCCTGCGCAGACTAATGGCCGGAAGAACCAGTATTGGTATGGCTGCCAGCATTGCAGGTTGTGCGGAAGATGATTTCTTCAGGGTATTGCGGCCGCTGGGCTTTGAAACAGCACACAAAAAACAGGAAAGTGGAAACCCTAAAAAGCAGATGCCTCATGTTCTGCAATCAATAGAAAAGGAGCAGGTGGTAAGCCTGAATGTAAGGCCGGTGCTCGAAGATGGAAATGATCCGCTGAAAGAGATCCTGGCAACAGTAAAAGCTCTGAAACAGGGAGAGGTGCTTAAGATCATCAACACCTTTGAGCCCACCCCCCTCATCGTGATGCTGCAGCGAAAAGGATTTAAGCACTGGACGCATACCATTCACCACCAGTACATAGAAACCTGGTTTTACAGGGAAACGGAAGAACAGGTAGCTGATCTTACTGCACTTGTATCTGCTTCCAAAGAGGATTGGCAAAGCGTAAGAGCGCGTTATGCTGATCGCCTTACTGAAATAGACGTAAGGGCGCTGGAAATGCCCCAGCCCATGATCCTGATCCTGGAATCACTTGAGTCACTACCGGAAAAGCATGCACTGTATGTGGTGCATAAGCGAATACCTGTTTTTTTACTGCCGGAGCTTGCTCAGCGAAACTTCGATTACCGAAGCAGGGAATTATCGGAAGATGAAGTCCACCTCATCATTTTCAGAAATTAACATGATCATTACAGGAAATACCACTTTACAAAAAACTACTCACTACAAGGTAGTGCTGCCCTTTTACCTCTATGCAGCGGTGGCTTTCCTGCTTTCCTGCCTGCTGTTGTTTATCTTCAGCGATGCCTTCCAGCTGCATTACTTTAACCCCCACACACTGGCCATTACACACCTGATGGCGCTTGGCTGGGGCACCATGATGATCCTGGGTGCCAGCCATCAGCTGGTGCCGGTGCTTATTGAAGGAAAACTGTACAGCAACAGGCTGGCCCTGCTCTCCTTTGTACTGGCTGGTCTGGGCATTCCGCTGCTGGTATGGGGTTTTTACACCTTCAATATGGGGTGGCCGGCACAGTGGGGAGCCATTGTACTGAACCTGGGCATTGTAGCGTACCTGCTGAACCTGGGCATGAGCATGGCCAAAAGCAGCACCAGAAGTGTGTACGCTGCCTTTATCCTGGCTGCCATCTGCTGGCTGCTGCTTACTACCGGGCTGGGCGCACTGCTGGTATTTAATTTTACCTATGAGCTGCTAAGCAGCAACTCGCTCACCTATCTGCCCCTGCATGCTCATATGGGAATTGCAGGCTGGTTTTTAATGCTGGTTTTTGGTGTGGGTGCCCGGCTCATTCCCATGTTCCTGATCTCCAAGTACACCAATGAAAAGCTGCTGTGGACGGTCTTTGGCTGCCTGAACCTGGGGCTCATTACCTTCATCGCTTTTTCTCTCTGCGGGCATCCGGTGCTTCTGCGGATCATCCCGCCGCTGCTGGTTACCGCCGGCATCTCTTTGTTCGGCTATTACTGCCGCAAAGCCTATGAACAGCGCATCCGCAAGCAGGGAGACAATCCCATGAAGGTTTCGCTGCTATCGGTAGCCATGATGGTCCTGCCACTGCTGTTTTTGCTTATCCTGGTGGTGCTGATGTCTTACACAGGCGATCACAACCGGCTGGTACTGCTCTACGGTTTCTGCATATTCTTTGGCTGGCTAACCGCCATCATACTGGGCATGACCTTTAAAACACTGCCCTTCATTGTCTGGAACAAAGTGTACCACCAGCGTGCCGGCAAAGGCAAAACACCCAGTCCCAAAGATCTTTTCAGCAACAGGCAGTTTAACTGGATGTCCATCAGCTATGTGACTGGTTTTTCCTGCTTTGCCTTTGGCCTGTTTTTGCAGGAAGGTCAGCTGCTGAAAGCCGGAGCGGTCCTGCTGATTGCTGCGGCATTTCTGTATAATTTAAATATCTTGAAAATAATCTGGCACAAACCAGCCTCTATATGAATATTAGCACCAATAACCCTGATATGGGTGCCATTGCCACAGAGGCACTCAAACAAGTAATCGATCCGGAGATAGGTCTCAATATAGTAGACCTGGGACTTGTATACCGAATAGACTTCCTGGAGGAAGAAAGGCAAATAGTACTAGAAATGACCCTTACCACCCAATTTTGTCCCATGGGCGAGGCCATTACAAACAGTGCCCGTGAAAGTTTGCAGGAAACCTTTGGAGACTATACAACAGAAATCAATTTGGTTTTTGAACCTCGGTGGGGCCATCATCTCATTACCGAAGAGGGTAATATGTTCTTAAACAGTTAATGCATGCTAAGCTATACCTGTAAAACGGCCATCAAAGCTGTTATTTACTTGGCCTCCGGAACAGAAAGGGGCGAGAAGAAATCCATCAAGGACATTGCAGACCATATTGATGCCAGCGGCCATACCGTTAGCAAAATGCTGCAAACCCTTGTAAAAAGAGGGGTAATTAACAGCACCAAGGGACCTTCCGGAGGCTTTTACATCAGTGAAGAGCAGAAGTTGCAGCCCATCATCTACATTGTAGAGGCCATCGATGGCATGAGCCTTTTTAAAGAATGCGGCCTTGGCCTAAGCAAATGTTCAGAAACCCACCCCTGCCCCATCCATGATCAGTATAAAAAACCCCGCGAGCTGATTGAAAAGCTGTTCAGGGAAAATAGGGTGCTGGACCTCTGCCAGCCGGTAAACAGTGGCATGGCCTATCTGATCGGGTAGAATAAGCATTCCGGGCTGCTGCCTCAGGCCTGCCTGGCAAACATTTAGAACGCATACAATGAACTAAATAACCGCGCATTATGAAAAAAATAGTATTCTCTGTATTTATGCTGATGCTGCTAGGGTCTGGGGTGTATGCCCAGAGCCGCTCAGGCAAAGAAATTTTCTCTGCAAACTGTCAGACCTGCCACTCCATTGGCAAAGGCGATGTGCTGGGTCCCGACCTGGCAGGCGTTACAGAAAGGAGAGATACGGACTGGATCAAGAATTTTATTACCAATTCGCAAAAGATGGTAGCCGCGGGAGATGAACAGGCTGTGAAGGTTTTCAATGAGTACAACAAAATTCCAATGCCTCCGCATAATTTTAAAGATGAAGAGCTGAATAACCTGATCAGCTACCTTGACGAAGCCGGACAGGAAGCAAGCGCCCCCGCTGAGCAGGCAGCAGCACCGGCTGAAACAACTGATTCAGGGAATGTAGCCCTGGCAGAATCTGATAGTAGTCCCAGCGTTTGGATCATGCTGATCCTGGGTAGCCTGGGTGTAGCTGTTATATTGTTATCCATCACTGCATTTCATTTATTCCGCGTATTAAAAAGCTAATATCAGCTGCTACTCTCCTGAATAATAAGAATTAGAGAAAATAAGGCTGTTATACAGTTTTTAACAGAGGTTGCTCCAGCTTGGGACAACCTTTTTTCATGAAATCCCTCCTTCCTGTTAAGCTTCAAATGTTGCCCCAAAATAGTTTTCCCTCATAGCCTGTTTAAGTGCAACCTTTTGCAGCTGTTACTACAAATTGTCTGATCCACAAGTATATTAAAAAAGCAAGCTGCAGCTGTGGAAACAATACTTCTTTAAAGGGGTTGGCAATTATATGAATAAAAGGAATCAATATCAGCCAATAGAGGATTACGGCATTATTGGAGACCTGAATACTGTGGCCCTGGTTAGTAAACGGGGATCCATAGACTTTATGTGTTTCCCCGATTTTGATTCTCCCAGCATATTTGCTGCGATGCTGGATAAAGAGAAGGGTGGCTATTTTAACATCCATCCTTTACTGGAAGATATTAACCACAAGCAGCTCTACCTGCCCGAGACAAACATCCTGCTCACCCGTTTCCTATCAGATGAGGGTGTAGCAGAGGTCTCTGACTTTATGCCCGAGGAAGAAGCCTATGGTGGTAAAGAAATCATTCGGAGGGTGGCCTGCATTAAAGGAGAAATGCGCTTTAAGCTGGAGTGCTGCCCCCGCTTTGATTATGCACGGGCTCAGCATACCATCACCCAGATCAACGAGCATGAAGTGATCTTCACCAACCAGGGCAGTCGCCGACTGGTGCTGCGGCTTATCAGTAGTGTTCCTCTTTATCATCAGCAGGGAGACGTTTATGCTGAATTCACCCTTGGAGCAGGCGATCTGGCTGATTTTATGCTGGAAGAGGTGGCGGAAAATCCTGTTCAACTCGAAGAATTAAGGGCTTTCGTTGAAAAAAGTCTTTTCGATAATATCGATTACTGGAAAAACTGGACCGCAAAATGTAATTATCGCGGCCGCTGGATGGAGATTGTGCAACGCTCGGCCCTGGTATTAAAGTTGATGACCTCCTACCGCTGGGGATCCATTGTAGCGGCGCCTACCTTTTCCTTGCCTGAAGATTTGGGAGGGGAGCGTAACTGGGACTATCGCTATACCTGGATCCGCGACGCCTCCTTCACCATTTATGCGCTCATTAACCTGGGCTATAAAAAAGAAGCAACCGCCTTTATGGGCTGGGTGGAAAGGCAATGTGAGAAAATTGGTGACGGTGGTTACCTGCGCCTGATGTACACACTGGATGGAGAGCTGGACCTGCAGGAGGTAGAGTTAAACCACCTGGAAGGCTATAAACAATCCAGGCCTGTGCGTATTGGCAATGGCGCCTACGACCAGATACAGCTGGATATTTACGGTGAGCTGCTGGATTCGGTCTACCTGTACGACAAATATGTTGAGCCCATCTCCTACGACTTTTGGCTAAACCTCTCCAGGCAGGTAGAATGGGTATGCAACAACTGGCAAAGAGAAGATGAAGGCATCTGGGAGGTACGCGGTGGCAAACGCCAGTTCCTCTACTCCAGGCTGCTTTGCTGGGTAGCTATTGACAGAGGCATGCGTATTGCAGAGAATCATTCATACCCCCTGCCGCCACGCTGGCGGGAAGAGCGCGATTTAATCTTTCACAGCATTCACCACGAGTTTTGGGATAAAGAGCTGCAGGCATTTGTCCAGTTTAAAGGAGCCAAAACGGTAGATGCTGCCACCCTGTTCATGCCTATTATTCGTTTTATCAGCCCCACAGATCCTAAATGGCTCTCTACCCTTAAGCGCATCGAAGAGGAGCTGGTGTCCGATTCAATGGTCTACCGCTACCGTCCTGACGAAGAGGTAGAAGGACTCACTGGTGGCGAAGGCACCTTTTCTATGTGCACCTTCTGGTATGTGGAGTGCCTGGCCCGGGCAGGGCAGCTGAATAAAGCCACCCTCTTTTTTGAGAAAATGCTGGGGTTTGCAAATCATGTTGGCCTTTATGCCGAACAATTGGGGGTAAAGGGCGAGCATCTGGGCAATTTCCCACAAGCCTTTACACATCTTGGCCTAATCAGTGCCGCCCTTAGCCTAAACAAAGAATTGAACAAAAGCACTGATAAACCAACGATATCATGAAATCAATATCTCTATTGAATGACACCCGGCAGGTAAAGCTGGTGGATATGCCGGAACCCACCATAACCCGGCCAGACCAGCTTAAGATAAAGATTCTGGAGGTAGGCATTTGCGGTACCGACAGAGAACAAGTAGAAGCTGGTTATGGCGATGTGCCAAAAGGAATGAATAGCCTGGTGATCGGGCATGAAATGTTTGGTGAGGTTATTGAAACAGGCACTGATGTAAAAGCTTTTTCCGTAGGCGACTATGCCGTACTTACAGTAAGAAGAGGCTGCGGCCAGTGTGTTTCCTGCAAGAGCAACCGTAGCGATATGTGTTATACCGGCCATTTTACCGAACGAGGCATCAAGGGCCAGCACGGCTTCGAAACAGAATATGTGGTAGATGAGGAGCAGTATACGGTAAAGGTTCCCGCAGCACTGCGGACTGTAGGCGTGCTTACAGAACCGCTCTCTGTTATTGAAAAAGCCATTGACGAAGCCGAAGCCATACAGGCAGCACGTCTGCCACAGGTAAAGGCTGCTACCTGGCTCATCGGCAAACGAACACTGGTGGCCGGTCTGGGTCCTATAGGACTTCTTGCGGCTATGGCCCTACGTCTTCGGGGTGCCGAAGTAATAGGCCTGGATATTGTAGATGAGGGGAGCAAGCGGCCGGAGATACTGCGTAAATTAGGTGGAACCTACATTGATGGCCGTAAAATAAAAACATCCCTTCTGGACGATCACCTGGGCCAGGTAGATTTTATATTAGAAGCTACCGGGGTGGCCGAGCTTGGCTTTCAGCTGATCGATGCACTAGGTGTAAACGGCATTTATGTAATGACGGGCATACCCCATGGCGAAAGGCCCGTTTGCATTACAGGAGCCGAGATGATGAAGCAGTTGGTGCTGATGAATCAGATTATACTGGGCACGGTAAATGCCAGCACCACCCATTATGCCCACGCAATTCAGGATCTGGAAAAGGCCAGAGCCAAATGGGGAGGTCTGGTGGATGAGATCATTACCAGTCGATTACCCTATCATCAGTTCAGAGAAGCACTGGATTTAAGGTCTGAGAATGATATCAAAACAGTGTTGGAATGGGCTAAATAGGCAGGCCGGAAACTGCCTGTAATGCTACGAGCCCTCAGAACAAAACACAAAAGCACCTGTTAGTTACAGTAGTGATTTTTAAAATGTGGGTAGAAAACTTAGTCTTCATGCACCATCTAATATTTAAAAAGGGAATATACATGCTGCTGCTTGGTCTGTCTCCCCTCCTGTTCAACTCCTGCAATGGAGGAGAATCTGCACGCGAGGAGCAGACCACAGCCAATCAGGAGAGTAGTGAAAGCACAGAATTAACCGAAGAAGAGGCTCTTGCAGACCCTATGCAGGTAAAAGGAGTTGGACCCATTCAGCAGCTGACCCTGGAGGCAGCTGTAGATCAGCAGATGGCTAAAGAAGGCCAGCAGATATTTGAGCAAATGTGTACCGCCTGCCATAAAATAGAAGAACGCTATGTAGGCCCTGCGCTAAAAGAAGTGACCACCCGCAGAAGCCCCGAGTGGATCATGAACATGATTCTGAACCCCGAAGTAATGATTAAGGAAGACCCTATTGGCAAGGCATTGCTAAAAGAGTACCTGGCACCCATGGCTAACCAGAACCTGACGGAGGAACAGGCAAGGCAAATCCTGGAGTATTTCCGTACCCTAAGCGAGGTAGACAGCCTGAACCACCAATCCTAAATATTCATCCATAAGCCGCAGCTGTACTGCCTGCGGCTTTTTCTGTATAGCTAATTTGCTGTCTTTGCCAAAAGGGTTCAATAGGGGAAAAATTTTACAATATCATAAAAGATATTTTTGTCCTTTATAGTTTTTATGCTATATTCGGTTGTATCACCAAACCCTTAAGGACATGAAAGAAGAAATAGCACACACCCTTTCAAAAATAGTTTTACCACAGAAGCCGGCAATCCTTAAGAAATTCGATAGCCTGAAAGCTGGCGAAAGCATGGTTATTGTAAATGAGCATAACCCTATTTTACTGTATTACCAGCTACTAGCCGACAGGGGTAACACCTTTGACTGGGAATACCTGGAAAAGGGGCAGGACCACTGGCGGGTAAAAATTACCAGAATATCCCCTTATACCCCCGAGCCAACCGTTGGCGACCTGGCCGCCCGTGATTTCCGTATGGCCCGGGTTTTTCAGCAGTTGGGCATTGATTACTGCTGCAACGGAAAAAAAACTGTGGAAGAATCCTGCCTGCAGGCTGGTGTTGAGCCGCAAAAGATTTGGGAGCATTACCAGAACGCAGCAAAAGAAGCAGGGGAAGAGGCCCACGATTTCAGGAAATGGAAAGCAGGCTTCCTGGCCAACTATATTCTTAACACCTACCACAGCTATGTAAAAGAGAACACCAGCAGCCTGTATGGGCAGGCCCTTGAGCTAACAGAGCAGGAAGGTCCGCATCAGGCAGCCTATCAGGCGCTGGCAGTCCGGTTAAAACATTTTTTTGCTTATCTGAAAGATCATTTACAAAGGGAAGAACAAGAGCTATACCCTCTGATCAGCACCCTGATGGCCGCCGGTAAACGAAAAAGAAGAATGGTGGTACCCATCGTTCCTCCGGTTAAAAACAGGGTGAAAGCCTTGGAGGAGGAACATGCGCTGCTGGGAGAAGAGCTAAAGCGCTTCAGAGCGCTTACACGGGAGTATGCCATTCCCGCCCAAAGCTGTAACAAATGCGAAACATTTTATAACCGGTTACAGGCATTTGAAAATGACCTGATCCAGCACATCCATCTTGAAAATAATATATTATTCCCAAAGGTAATAGCGGCAGAAAATGAACTGAGCAACAGCACCCCTTTCAGGTAATAAGCACCCAACTAGTGATAGGAGTGCCAAAAAAATTATCTGAAGACCAGTAAAAACAGGCTGTAACTATGATTTCAAAATCGTGTAAGTATGCACTAAGGGCAACTATTTTCATTGCTTCCAGGGCCAGTGAAGGGGTAAAGCTAAGCATAAAAGATATTGCCAGAGAAATAGATGCCCCGGAGGCATTTACCGCCAAACTCCTGCAGGCACTCAATAAGCACCGGATCGTTACCTCCCTGAAAGGCCCCTATGGTGGCTTTTACAGCGAAAAATCACAGCTTGACCTGCCCATTATCAGCATTGTAAATGCTATCGACGGCTTGTCTGTCTTTAGGGAATGCGGCATGGGGCTGCATCAGTGCTCCGACCTCCACCCCTGCCCCCTGCATTTTGAATATGCAAAAACACGCGATCAGCTTAAAAACACTTTTCAGCAAACTACCATTGCCAGCCTGGCAGCCAACCTGAACGAAGGATCTTTCTATATCAATAATGCATAAAGGCATAACGCCTGCTGATGGCAATGCATAACTCCTAACAAAGCAACTTAAAACTACAAACATGGAAAATCAAAACAAAAATAATCCTTTAACTCCGGATACTCCGCTTACCAGCTATCAGCTTATAAAGCTGACTGAACAGATGAAGCAGGAAGAGAGCTGGGAGAAAACTGGCCGTAGTGCAAAAACACTCTCTAAGACTAACCAAATGCGGCTGGTACTCAATTGCATGAAAGCGGGTACTGAAATAAAACCTCACCAGGCGAATGGCCCTATCAGTGTACATGTACTTGAGGGACAAATAATTTTCCGTACAGAAGATCAGGTTGTCAGGCTTGAGAAAAGCGAAATGCTCACCCTGCAGGAACACATCCGCCATAGTGTAGAAGCAATAGAAGAAACCAGTTTTTTGCTCACAATAGCCCAGCAGACACCAGGCGAAACAAAATAAATACTGAATGCGAATCGGTTGGGAAATTCAGGATAATACAATGAAAAGAACCCTTGATACCCGGGAAGATATATACTTCCTGATCAGCACCTTTTACAGCAGGGTGCGGCAGGATGAGTTGCTGGGTCCTGTTTTCAATACTATCATTCAGCACTGGCCGGAGCACCTTGAGAAGCTCACTGATTTTTGGGAAACAAACCTGCTCTTTACCCGCAACTACAAGGGCAATCCCATTCAGGCACACAGCGAGGCAGACCGGCAGATAGACAACAGCATCAGCATGGAGCATTTTGGCCGCTGGCTACAGCTGTGGTTTAGCACCATCGATAAACATTTTAAGGGACTTAATGCAGAAAAGACAAAAAAATCGCGCCAGGAAAATGTCAACCCACCTGTTCCTGAAGATCTACGAGAGCAGAGACTCCTCCTGATACCTCTCCGCCCTGAGACTATCAACGCTAAAAGCAGTAGTCCCAAAAAAGGAAAGCCCCGTTTAACAACAGGGCTTTTGCTGTATCATATGGATCTGAATATTCATTGTGGCTTAAAAAGACGCCACAAGCCAAACGGCAGCAGCTCTCTTTTTGATATACAGGGAATCTATAAATCCCTGTACCCGGGACAATTATCTTGTATGGCCAGCAGCGCTTTTAGTGTCAAAAAGCGTAAGTCATGATAATTAACAGATGTATCAGGGCACTTACCACAAACAGTGGTACAGTTACCTTTGCGGAAACATCGCCCAGTAAGGCTGCCAGCACACTAAAGGAGAGTACACCCATAATGGTGAATTCAATAAGACTATTCCCGTTTTGTACAATCACCAGTAAAGTGGCAGGAACAATAATGCAGGTGTGAACCAACAGTATAAAAGCCATTAATCCAAGGCGATTGTAATTTGCATCCTGCAGCTGACGGGTGTACCAGTTCATTATATTATCCATGATAGTCTTATTTTGTTCTGGTACAAAAGTAAAGCTGATAAGACCCGGAAATTATGATATTTATCAGTTTAGATCATGATCCTTTTCCGGAAGGCTCTCAAATTCAGGCAATTCAGATCACACTACATAAATATCTAAACACTCCCTAAATTTATCAACCACCCCCCTCGTCTGGCTTTCAGGACAATCATTTTGCACTCCCACAGGCAAAACATTGAGAAAAGTCATCTTCTGAAATGACTTCTCTTCTGCTTTAGCCCAAAGATTTTTTATCTCTTTGTGGATCAATAAATGCAAAAGCCAACACACATCCGTCTGATAAGGGCCTGGCTATGGCTGGGAATTATTTTGGTCTCCATGATGGTGCTCATTGGAGGAATTACCCGCCTGACCGGATCGGGTTTATCGATGGTGGAATGGAAACCTGTTACAGGCATTTTACCACCTTTAGATGAGCAGCAGTGGCAGGAGGCCTTCGATGCTTATAAGCAGTTTCCCGAATACCAGAAGATCAATTTTACTTTAGAGTTGCAGGAATTTAAGGGAATTTTCTGGTGGGAATATGTACATCGGCTGCTGGGCAGGTTTACAGGCCTTGCCTTTCTGCTGCCGTTCCTCTTTTTCCTGATCAAAAAGCAACTCCCGGGTTGGCTGCTGAAGCGCCTGCTGCTTATATTTTGCCTTGGGGCCCTACAGGGTTTAATGGGCTGGGTAATGGTGAAAAGCGGCTTACAGGATATTCCGCATGTAAGCCCCTACCGGCTGGCCGCTCACTTAAGCCTGGCGCTCCTGCTCATTGGCGTACTGTTATGGACCCTTAAAGACCTGGATACACCACAGCAGCAGACTGTTACCCCCTCCCCTATGCAGGCCTACCGGCTGGCACAACTCCTGCTGCTGCTGGTATTTAGCCAGATAATGCTGGGTGCGTTTGTGGCCGGGCTTAAAGCAGGCTTTTCCTATAACAGCTTCCCACTCATGGGTAATAGTTTCTTTCCACATAACGCTTATTCCTCTGCCGGAGAGCTGCTAAGTAACGGACCTGCTGTTCAGTTTATGCATCGCTGGTTTGGCTTTATTGTGCTGGCCACTGCCTGTTATTTTGTTTATGCATCCAGCCAGCTGAAAAGGCAAACAGCATTAAAGAAAACAGGCAAGGGGTTGCTGCTGGTACTTCTTTGCCAGGTAATAGTGGGCATTGCCACACTGATGCTTCGGGTACCCCTGGTACTGGGAGTCGTCCATCAGCTGGTAGCTGTTCTTTTATTTGCCTTAACAGTTCGGGCACTTTACCAGGCAAGGCTGCTTGTAAAACAGCATTCAACAAACGGGCCTGTACAGCCGCAAATGACTAATGCCTGACAACCAGATGCGGGTCCTCGGTCATGGGAAAACCGTCTTCGAGAACTACCATATCCATTGATAAGCCATAGCAGGAAATGGAAAGCAGCTCCACCAGTCCGGGAATATTGGCCATGGAAATTTGTACCGGGTAGGGAATAGAACGCTCTGCCTCTTGGGCAGAGAGTGATGGATAGCTTGTAAGCACCTGTACCTGGTTAATTGTAATAGCGGGTACCGCATTGATAAGAATAATACCTCCTGTCTTAAGGTGAAAAAATAATTCTTCATCCCCAAAACAGGAGGTATACTTTATGTTCAGTCCCTGAAGTCCGGGCTAATGCATGATTGTGTAATATGGATGCTGCAATAGTGATTAGCATTAAGCAGCGGCTCTATCCGGATTAGCAGGGGCCAGATCAGCTCTTTTTCCGGGCCACCCACTGATCTACCATTTCCTCCAGCAGACTTAAGGGCACAGCACCATTGGTGAGCACTACATCATGAAACTCCCGGATATCGAAGCGGCTGCCAAGCTCCTGTTTAGCCGATTCGCGCAATTCCAGTATTTTCATCATGCCAATTTTATAGGCGGTTGCCTGCGAAGGCATCACGATGTGGCGGTCTACCATGCTGGCAATTTCAGATTCCGGTGCCGAGGCATGGGCACGGTAGTAATCGAGTCCCTGCTGTCGGCTCCACTTTTTACTGTGAATCCCTGTATCAACCACCAGCCGGCAGGCACGCCACATCTCCATGTTCAGACGGCCAAAATCGGAGTATGGATCCTGGTATGCACCAATTTCCTTGGGTAATAACTCGCAATAAAGCCCCCAGCCTTCGGAATAAGCAGTAAAGCCACCAAAACGCCTGAACTTGGGAATGCCCTCCAGCTCCTGGGCAATGGCCAGCTGCATGTGATGTCCGGGAATTCCCTCATGATAGGCCAGTGCTTCCATTTCCCATTTGGGCATGGCTTTGATGTTGTAAAGGTTAGCATAGTAAATGCCGGGTCTTGAACCATCGGGAGCCGGGGAAGAATAAAAGGCTTTACCGGCCGATTTCTCGCGAAAAGGCTCTACTGCCTTTACGATCATATCAGCTTTCGGCTTGGTAAGGAATAATTCATCCAGCTGATCACGCATGTTGTTGATGATAACAGTGGCAGAATCCAGGTACTGCTGGCGACCCTCCTGAGTATCGGGATAATAAAAGCGGGGATCTTCCTTGGTATAGGTAAAGAACTCCTGCAGGGTGCCCGTGAAGCCTACCTGCTGCATGATCTGTTTCATTTCGCCCTCAATCCGGGCTACCTCACGAAGACCAATTTCATGAATTTCGTCGGCAGTCAGGTTGGTGGTGGTGGTGGCTTTCAGGGCTGTGTTGAAATAGTCGGCGCCTTGCTCAAAGCGCCAAACACCCTCTTCCATGGGGGCCCTTTTTTCCTGCTCAGTCAGGAAGGAGATAAGTTTTTCATAAGCGGGCCTTACGGAATTGTTCAGCGCCTGGGTAGCTTCCTGTACCAGTGCTTTTTTCTGGCTGTCGTTCAGCTCCTGCACTGCATTTACCTTTTTCTGAAAATCTTCCAGCAGCGGACTTGGGGTATTGGAGTTATCGAAAGGTGCACCACTGATCACATTACGGCTGTCGCTCAGTACCAGGGGGAACAGGAATTTAGGAAGAACAGCTCCATGCTCTTCATTCTGTTTCACATTTTCGATTACCTCATCCATCAGCCCATTTAATTTAGACAGGCGGGCAATGTAAGCCCGTGCATCGGCCTCGTTGGTGATCTGGTGAAAGTTGATGAGAAAAGCCGGAATGATGGATTGCCAGCCAAACATCTGGTTTACCGGGTAACTGTAATGCCTGTACTGGAAGGCATTAATGTTCTTGGTAGCCTGTTCTTCCCATATCTTATAACTTAGCCTGGTAGATGCATCCAGTGCCGCTTCGTTTATGGAATCGCGCAGGTACTGAAGGTTTGCCTGCAGTATTTCATGCTCCCGAATGGCAAAGGCATCCGAAATATCATTCCACTTGTCCTGGTCTTTCTTGATTCCTAACTGGGTTTGCTGCATGGGGCTGCGATCCAGCGCTTCGTTGTAGGTGCGCTCAAAGAAGTCGTTGGCTTTTTGAGACTCTGCTGCTATTTGTTCGGCACTATAGCCCGGAGCGCCGGTTGTGGTGCTTTCTGTCTGCGCACTTTGCGGTGAGGAGCAGGCACCACCGAGCAAAAGCAGTATCAGTAGTAGGTGTAGTTTAGTTTTTTGCATGCTGATAGCTAATTAATTCAAAGGCATGTAATATCGGGTATTTTTTTGAAAAGGAGATAATTGATTTGAACATCAAAAGTACTGTTGCTGTGGCACAGTTGCCAGTGCCTTAAAATCTCTGTTTCCGGAAAGCCTGCGCTAACTTCAGATTTAGAACAGATTTTGGCCGTAGGTTGAGCGGTAGTGGCTAAACTAATTTTACATGGCTGATAAATCCAGTCAGGCTGCTTACTGAGCAGGAAAAATCTTTTCTGTTGGCTGATGTGTTTTTTCTGCCTGTCGCATTATTTACTCAATAGGTATCCCTGCTCCCTCAACCAGGGCCAATTGCAAATCATTTTCATATTTACTGATGGTTAGCCATTATGACTGATACACAAAAAACCAGGCGCAGCCAAGCCGAAAAAACCAATACACGGGAAGCACATAACCAGGACACAAAACAAAGCAAGTGGCCACTCCTGTTTACCATTATCCTGATTGGAGGGCTTATTGCCTCCTACTTTATATTTCCTGCGTTTCAAAATACTATTGATGAGGGTTGGCAGGTGTTAACCAGTGGCAATGAAGAGCAGATTTCAGAATGGGTGGGCCAGTTTGGTTTTTGGGGGCCAGTTTTTGTAATCCTGGCAATGGTTGCGCAAATGTTTTTGCTGGTAATTAATGTGGTGGCTTTAATGCTGGTGGCTATTATTGCGTATGGCCCTCTCTGGGGCTCGCTGTTAGCCATTACAGCTGTTTTGGTTGCCTCCAGCATTGGCTACATCATTGGCAGAAGTCTTGGTGAAGCCGGTGTTATCAGGCTGATCGGAAAAAAAGCAGAAAAGAAGGTCTATGGTTTTATGGAGCAGTATGGAGTCTGGACTATAATTATTGCCCGCCTCTCTCCTTTTCTCTCTAACGATGCCGTTAGTTTTGTTGCCGGGCTTGCAAGAATGGGTTACCTTAAATTTATAGGGGCAACACTGGCTGGCATTATTCCTTTAACAGTATTGCTGGCCTGGCTGGGAGAAAATAATGAGCGGCTAAAAAACGGATTGATCTGGTTATCAGCCATTAGCATAGCCGCCCTGATTGCTTACATTCTCTATAGCAAGTATTTTAAAAAAAGCAGCACCTGATCAAGTGCTCAGCAGTCACTGATGGAACATGAAAATCTTATTAATTGAAGACGAACAGGCCCTGCGCGAATCCATAGTAGCTTATTTACAGGATGGAGGCTATTTGTGTGAATATGCCGAAGATTACAACGAAGCCAAAATGAAGATAGCCCTCTATGAATATGCCTGCGTGCTGGCCGATCTTAATTTACCCGGGGGAAATGGTCTTGACCTGGTGCGTATCTTAAAAGACAATAGTCCTGATACAGGAATCATTATCATATCGGCCAGGGATGCATTAGACGATAAAGTAAGCGGGCTTAATATTGGTGCAGATGATTACCTGACTAAACCTTTTCATCTTTCGGAGCTGAATGCACGCTTAAAATCGGTCATCAGGCGGCGGAGCTTCCAGGGAATGAAAATAATCGAAGTAAATTCCCTGAAGGTTTATCCCGACGCTGCAGAAGTAACTGTGGGAGACAAAAAGCTTACCCTCACAAAAAAGGAGTACGACCTGCTGCTATACTTTATTTCCAACAAAAACAGGGTGCTCACCAAAGATTCTATTGCCGAACATCTCTGGGGAGATCATACAGAGTTTCTGGACTCACTCGATTTTGTATATACGCACATTAAAAACCTGCGCCGCAAATTACTTGATGCCGGGGGCGAAGACTACATTCAGACTGTGTATGGCCTGGGTTATAAATTTATCTGCTGATGCGGGTCTTAACCAAAACAAGCATTTATTATTTACTGGTAGCCATCGTGGTGTTCCTGGTAGGGGGCATCAGCTTTTACTTGATCATGCAGCAGGAGATTTACGATGAGGTAGATGACCAGCTGTTTACGGATAAAGAAAATATTATCACCTTTATCCGCCAGCACAACCGCCTGCCAAATGTTACTTCTGGTATTTCTGAAGCGATTATTGTAAAGGAAGCAGCACGTGTACAGCCCATGATCGAAGAACTGGCCGACACGCTTATATACAGCAGCTACGACTAAGAATTTGTTTATTTCAGACGCCTAAGCTTTACCACCTACCAGAATGGCAAGCCTTATGAATATACTATATTAAAGTCACTGACCGATTTCGAGGACCTTTTCGAAAGCACCATGCTGGCCATGGGCTGGATTTTTTTACTGCTGCTGATAGGCCTGGTCTTGATCAACTATTATATAAATAAATTTATCTGGCGCCACTTTTACGACACATTAAACAAAATTAAGCGCTACAGCCTGTCGAAATACACGCCACTGCAGCTTAAACACACCAGTACGAAGGAATTTCAGGAGCTTAACGAGGTACTGCTGGCCATGACAGACAAAATGTACCGGGATTACCTGAACCTGAAAGAATTCACTGAAAATGCATCACACGAAATACAAACACCCCTTGCCATTGTAAACAATAAGCTGGAGCTGTTCATGCAATCTGATACCCTGAACCAGCAACAGGCCCAAATGCTGGAAGAAATATGGGCACCCATCAACCGGCTGGGCCGCCTGAACAAAACGCTTATTTTACTAACACGCATTGAAAACCAGGAATTTAGAGAGCAGGAAGACCTGCCTTTCCACAAACTGGTTGCAGAACAGCTGGATCAGTTGCAGGAGATGATCAGTATGAAAGAAATCAATTTGTTACCGGCAACACTGGCGCCCGTTCACATTAATATTAACCGGGGCCTGGCAGAAATACTGGTTTCCAACCTGCTGGTAAATGCCGTACGGCACAACTACCCCGGAGGGAGCATTGCCGTATCGCTTAGCGGGGAAAAACTCTGCATTAAAAATACAGGAGAAGAAAAAGCAGCCTCAACAGAGCAGTACTTTACACGCTTCAAAAGCGGCGGCGGAACTCCCGAGTCCCTGGGCATAGGCCTTGCCCTGGTTAAGAAAATATGCGACCTGTATAACCTGAAGCCAAGCTATCAATATGCAGCAGGAGAACATATTCTTTGTATTCATTTTTCAGTTTTTGACCCCTAACACCTAAATCTCCAGATTTCCTTCAGATTCAGGGAGTATTCTTGCTAAGTAATTTAATAGTCTGAAGATGAAGAAGCTGGTGATTTTAAGCTTAACGCTGGCAGGAATTGCCGGTATGAGTGGGTGTGACGGTAACTGGTACAAAACAAACGTACCGGAAGCTGTAGAGAAAAGCTTTATAAATATGCATCCAACAGCAGAGCGGGTAGAGTGGGATGTGGTGCAGGGCTTTTATGAAGTTGATTTTGAAATAAGTACAAGGGAACGAAGCGCTGTATTCAGTGCTGATGGAACCCTTATTAAATACAGTGAAGAAATTCAGGATCAATATTTACCTGCTGCTGCACTGGAATATCTGCAGGAGAAATATGCAAACCAAAACATAGATGAAGTACACCGGGTACTGCAAAATCAAAAAACATTCTTTAAAGTAGAGCTCGAAAATGAGAATGATGAGCTAGTGCTCCTGTTCAATGAAAAAGGTCTGCTGCAGGAACAACAGTCCCTTATCACTGAAGCGGCTTCCTTTGCTCCGGCGACTGCTGCTCCTACTACCCACACAAACGCTCCTCAAAGCCCTTCTTCCCTCCCGGTGCCTGAAGCAAAATGGGAGCTGCCCGCTGAACTGCGTGAGGTATCTGGCATTGCCCTGCTGGAAAATAACATATTGGCATGTGTTCAGGACGAGGAGGGGATTATTTACCTGTACGACCTGAATAAAAAAGCCGTTACGCGTAAAATAGAATTTGCTGAAGGTGGTGATTATGAAGGCATTGCCGTAGTGGAAAATTCAGCCTTTGTGCTGCGCAGCGATGGCGCACTTTATGAGGTTACTCCTCTCCTGGATGGCCAGCCCAAAACCTCATTGTATAAAACAGTGCTGGCCAAAACACAGGATACCGAAGGCCTGGCTTATGATAAAGCAAATAACCGGCTGCTGATTGCCCCCAAAGGTTACGATGAAAGGCTTGGCGACAACAAAGGCATCTATGCATTTTCACTGGCCGATAAAAAAATGCAGCAAAAGCCAGTGATCACCATACCACTTGCGCAGGAAAAGCTAAAATCCGGAGGTAAAAAGCAGAAAAGCAAATATGATGCTTTACAGCCTTCATCACTTGAGATCCATGAAGCAACCGGAGAACTGTACCTGCTGGATGCAGAAAATTTCCTGCTGTTATCAATTGACCAGCAGGGTCAGATACAGAAACTAATATCGCTGGATAAAGATCAGCTTCGCCAGCCGGAGGGATTCACTTTCAGCAATAGCGGGGATCTCTATATCTCCAGCGAAGGCAGTAAGAAGGGAAATGGCGTAATTCTACAGTTCACAAACGGCTTTTAACTGATTCCTGATTAAGAAATGAACGCTAATGATGCTAAGTCAGCCCTTTTCCTGCTAACTACCAGGGGCCTGAAACGGCGTATGGTATCCCTTCCATTATTCCTGTTACCGCTGTTTGTGTCTGCCCAGGCGCCTATATCCATTGGATTTCCGGATTCATCGCTGTATTACTGTATAGTTGGCCTGCCCAAAGTGCCGGAACTAAAACTGCAGCTAAGCCTGCCCGTTTCACCACAGTTCATTAAAACATCGGCTATTGCTGTGGCAGGTATCAGCCTGTGGGCTGTGGCCTATGAGCATGTAGATGAGCCCATGCGGGAAGCAGGTATAAGGTACAATTCATCTGTTGCTACTAATGCCGCAAACATATTTGAACCCCTGGGCCGGCAGAAATACCTGGCACCATTTGCCGGTTTAGTCTTTATTGGCGGAATAGCTGCCCAGGATAACAAGCTCATGAAAGCAGGTTTACTGGCAACCGGCAGCATTTTAACGAATGCTGTAGCAACACACACCTTAAAAAGAGCCTTTCAGCGGCACAGGCCCAGTGCAACTGACGAGAATGATCTGTTTGACGGTCCCTTACAAGCAACCAGAAACAGGTCATTTCCATCCTATCACACCTCTACCGCCTTTGCTGTAGCAAGCTCTTTTGCCCTTGTGTATCGTGATTATAAATACATTCCTCCCATTGCGTATGGCCTTGCCACACTGGTAGGCTTATCGAGAATTCAGCATAACGCCCACTGGGCCACAGATGTACTGGCAGGTGCGGTTGTAGGATACATGAGCACCATAGGGGTAAACTATCTGTATACGCTAACCAACAACCAACTAAAAGCCCGAAAGAAAACATTGCTGATCCTGCCTTCGATGTATCCTCAATATACAGGATTTAGTGCCACATTAACATTTTAGCTTTGCGGTCATGCATGTCTGCAGCAAACAAAGCAGCTCTGTTTACTTCTGAATAGTCAGAAAACAAAGAAGCTCAGGAAAACAGGGGCTGCTTTGTTATAGTGAAATATTAAGGCGGGAACTCAATTGCAGGAATAACTGAAATTAGTAACAGAAACAGCAGGTGTAGCCGTACCCATGGTGTTTGTAACAGTAACTTTTGTGGGGTAGCCTGCTTCATTATACTCATACTCGTAATCTGTTACGGTCTCGGTGGTAATGTTGCTGGCCAGGTCAGTGGAAGCTGCCACAGTACGCTTCCGCATATTCTTATTGTGGGCAATTACATTGGTGAGAAATGAAATATTTTCCAATGCTTCCCTGCGCAGGTTATCCCGTTGCAGGTCGTACTCATAACGTGTAACCGATCTCTGGGTTGGTGATGTAAAGGTTCTGACAGTGTTATTGCCACCCACCCACTCGTAGGTTACTGTATAATTAACTGTTTCCGTGCCGTCCTTCTCTGTTATGAATCTGTACTCCTTTATTTGGTTCTGACTATCATATTCTGCCACGGAAACCCAGTTTTCGGTGCTGTAAATCGCCCTGTTTTCCACCCACTTGCCATTGGAATTATAAGTTATCCGGCTGGGGGCATAATCAGCACCACTTCTTAGGTCGATAAGCTCGCTTTCTATGATATGATCCTCAGGGCCATAATCAAATATGTGATAATTCAGAAGTTCCCCGTTAAAGAGCGTACGCTGCTCCATGAGCCTGTGGCCATCGTAAATTTTATCGTAACTATAGCCTGTGTTGCTGGTCTGGTTAATTTCCAGGCATTCATTTACCTCATCATCAAGTTCGGGATCTTCACCCTCACAGGCTGAAAACATAAGGGGCAACAAGAGAAAAACCAAGGGACGTAGAACGTGTTTCATTGAAGGTTTTTAGAGGTTGATATTAGGTGTTAAGATGAAATAATAGCTACAGGTACAACGAAGATCATCATACAGAAACTGCATGAAGCCCTTTAAGCACCTTGTACAATTAACTAAAAAGATGATTTTTGGAATAGTTTTAAACCATTCATAACCACGCAATTATAGACCTTAATGAATCTGCGGTCAATACCCACTTCCAGGTATAATGCTTGATATGATACAATTTTTCAGCCTAAAAGGCCAAGATTTTCGTAGATCAGTGTTACATCAATAATTTTTCTGATTTTCGTAAAAAATATGTCTACCATCCCCATCAGCGAGGCTTTACATCAGAAGATAAAAGAGAAAGTTGCCCAGGTTGCCGCTGTTGCCAAAGACTTGCCTGGTGTAGTGATCATCCATTACATCAGCGACTTTTCTGTAGAATATATATCCCCCAGAGGGGAGGCTGAGCTGGGCTTATCCCTGGAGGCAATCAAAAAGCTTGGTCCCGGGTATGTTGCCCAGTTTTTCAATCCTGAAGATGCTAAAGAGTATGTTCCGAAAATATCCGCTTTGCTGGAACGTAACAATATGGAAGAAAGCACTTCTTTCTTTCAGCAGGTGCGCATCTCACATGTACAGGAGTGGGTGTGGCATATCAGCAGTGTAAAAATCTTTATGCAGGACGAACAGGGAAAGCCCCTGTTATCCATCACCATTGCATTTCCGATAGATCCTTTAAATCATATTACCACTAAGGTAGATCGTTTGCTGGAGGAGAACATCTTTATCAGAACACACCACGCCAACTTTAAAAAACTAAGCAAGCGCGAGTGTGAGGTGCTGCGCCTGCTGGCTTTAGGTAAAAGCTCTCCGGAAACAGCTACAGCATTATTTATCACCACCACCACTGTGGAAACGCACAGAAAAAACATCAAGCAAAAACTAAATACCAACTCTTTCTATGAACTCTGCCAGTACGCCAGAGCTTTTGATCTGATCTGAATTACGGGAAGTGATAACAGAGAAATACTTGCTACTCCCCTGCAACCTGCTTTTACCCGGATATGCTGCCTCCTATCTCTCATCAGCAGAAGTTTGGTCTAATGATAAACCGAAGCAGGCATAGTGGGTTAAACAAGTGATGATGAGGGGGGAATCGGGTGAAGATCTGCTGCTGCGAAATAATCCTGGAGATTCCTTTCTTACATTAATTCTAAAAAATCCTATATTGAGAAGGAACTACCCTATCGCTGGTGCATTTTTTTACGATAAAAAATTATGAGCAACTACCACATCAAAAGTTTAGAAGAGTATTTCAAAATTTATCGGAAATCGGTTCGAGAGCCTGAATTATTCTGGGAAGAAGTAGCCGAGGAACATTTCGCCTGGAGAAAACGCTGGAACAAAGTACTCGAATGGGACTTTAGCAAACCCGAGGTTAAATGGTTTGAGGGCGCAAAGTTAAACATTACCGAAAACTGTATAGACCGGCATCTGCTCTCAAAAGGCGAGCAAACAGCTATCATATTCGAGCCTAATAATCCTGATGAAGAAGCGCAGCACATTAGCTACAATGAGCTGTTTAAACGTGTAAACCAGTTCGCAAACGTTCTAAAAGAACATGGTATCAAAAAAGGTGACCGGGTATGTGTGTACCTGCCCATGATACCGGAGCTGGCCATTTCCATACTTGCCTGTGCCAGAATTGGCGCCATACATTCTGTAGTATTTGCCGGATTCTCTTCTACTGCTTTGGCAACCAGGATTAACGATAGCGATTGTAAGATGGTGATTACCTCAGATGGCTCTTATCGCGGCGCTAAGACTATTGACCTTAAGGCAATTGTGGATGAAGCTTTGAAAGATTGTGCAGGTATAGAGACCGTACTGGTTGCTAAAAGGACCAATACAGAAGTGAAGATGAAAGAGGGCCGCGACAAATGGCTGCAGCCTCTGCTGGATAAGGCCTCTGCTGCATGTGAGCCTGAAATTATGGATGCCGAAGATCCTTTGTTTATTTTATATACTTCGGGATCTACCGGCAAACCAAAAGGAATGGTGCATAGTACTGCCGGTTATATGGTATTCACAGCCTATACTTTTAAAAATGTGTTTCAGTACAGAAATGGAGATGTTTACTGGTGTACTGCTGATATTGGCTGGATTACCGGGCACAGTTACATTGTATATGGCCCGCTGGCCAATGGCGCTACAACGGTAATGTTTGAGGGAGTTCCAAACTACCCGGATTTTAGCCGGTTCTGGAATATTATAGAAAAACACAAGGTTAATCAGTTCTATACGGCACCAACGGCAATACGTTCACTGGCCAAAGAAAGCCTTAGCTACCTGGAAAAACACGACCTTTCTTCCCTGAAGGTTTTAGGCTCGGTTGGTGAACCGATTAATGAAGAAGCCTGGCACTGGTACAATGATAATGTAGGCAACCACAAAAGCCCGATTGTAGATACCTGGTGGCAAACCGAAACCGGTGGTATCATGATCTCCCCTATTCCATACGTTACCCCTACCATACCTACTTTTGCCACCATGCCCCTGCCGGGAGTACAGCTTGCCCTGATGAGTGAAGGGGGCGAAGAACTTACAGGAAACCTGGTGGAGGGGAGGCTTTGTATTACATTTCCATGGCCTGCTATTGCCAGAACAATCTGGGGAAATCATCAGCGCTTTAAGGATACCTACTTCTCTACTTATGAAAACAAATATTTTACAGGCGACGGCGCCAGAAGAGATGCTGTAGGATATTACCGGATTACAGGCAGGGTAGATGATGTTATCATTGTTTCAGGACATAACCTGGGAACGGCCCCTATCGAGGATGCCATCAACGAACATCCGGCTGTGGCTGAATCTGCCATTGTTGGTTGTCCGCATGATATAAAAGGAAATGCCCTGTATGGTTTTATTACTCTGAAAGAAACAGGAGAATCCAGGGTGCAGGCAAACCTGCGCAAAGAAATCAACCAGATTATTACGGAACATATTGGCCCAATTGCCAAACTGGATACCATACAGTTTACAACAGGCTTACCAAAAACACGTTCCGGTAAAATCATGAGAAGGATTCTTAGAAAAATTGCCTGCAAGGATACAAGTAACCTGGGTGATATTTCCACCCTTCAGGATCCTGAAATTGTACAGCAAATTATTGATGAAAGTGCGGCAATACAATAGAGAATAGCTAAGGAATATACTGTCCCGTTTTCCTTTGACATGCCCCCTGTTTCTGTAAGTGACTTACACTTCACAGGTGGACCCGGCCTGGAGGAAGAACAAATCAGCAGTCTATAGAAGATGAGGAGATAAGCCACATCATCTATAGACTGCTGATGTTTAACCTGCCTCAGTAAATGAAATTCAATGAATAGTTCACATTGAACAGGCTAAGTACTCCATTCACCAGTTCTATGGCACAGCAGCACCTGCTGGTCAAAAAATCTGCTTTTGTCTTTTTAAAGGACGCTCTTTTTGGCAGGGAACAGATCAGGATCAAATGGCTTTGATCACGATCTGTTCTGCCTGAAGGGCATCTGTTTTACATGCAAAATCCGTTACACTCCGGACCACTAAAGTCATAGTACCGGATTACAGAAAATTTACCTTTGGTAATGGTAATAAAGCTTCCATTATCGCCTCTGAAAGTGCCGGAGAAAGTTCCCTCAATGAGTCCATCCACTGCGCTGTAGCGGGTAATGTTTAAATCAAGATCTGTTCCATCCATATCGAAGCCGGCCCAGTAATTCATAGTCTTGTCTCCGGACTTAATCCATATCCTTGCCCCTGTTCTACTACTTTTTTCTGCCGTTCCACCCGAATTTCCCGGGAAGATCAGGTTTACATCCAGTATCTCTGATGCATCTGATATCACTAACTGGGTAAGGCCTTCATCCCGGTTAAAATAACCATAACTGTTGGGATAAGCTCTCAGTTGTATGGCTTTGGGGGTGCTATCGTATCCATCTCCGCTGATGGTAAAACTGTTTTCCCCTGTAGCCGTATTGGGTGTGCAAATGTTGATGGTGTTGATCCTGTAGCCATCGCTGGCAGGTGTCTGGAATTCCATGATTCCTGTACCATTTGCATGGTTTATCCTGGCAGTAGCCGCAGTACCAACCGGCATTGACAGCTCATATAAGCCAAGGTTATCCGTAGTAGTGCTCACAGAACCGCCTGCCCACTCAACAACAACAGCTGCATTTGCCACAGGTGTATTCTGGCACAGAACCAGCCCTGCAACAGGAATGTGCTGGGGACCGGTGAGGTCAATGATGCCTAATTCAGCAGTTTCGCCGGCACCTGATGTCTGAAACTCTTTTGAAACCGCCAATCCGGATTCAGTCACAACAAGCATAGAGTAGCCTCTATTGGCAGCCAAAAAATTAAGTGAAAAGGTGGTTTCTACATTTGGAACAGGAATAACACCATTGTACAGGTTGTTGCCTCCGGCACCCATTGCATGTACGGTAACTGAAGCTACTTTATCTCCCTGCTTTAATTTGAAGCTGCCCGCTGCAATGGAAGGGCATGGATTTGGCATAATATCGCCTACATCATACACCTGCCCGGGTTCAAGTGGTGGAACCGGCACTAAAACCCAGTCTGTGGCTTCAGTAGTTGATAATACAGGGACCAGTGGCGGGGGCACCACCACCATCAGGGGCATTCCGGCAGGCACCCTGATGCTGAAACCTGATTCTGTACCACCGTTGGGTCCTGTGTTGTCCAGAACAACGCCATTGCTCAGATCGCTGGTAGACTGGCCTACAAAAACTTCTCCCTGAACAACGTATCCGCCGTTGCAGTCCACCACCCTGCCGATAATGGTAGCAAATTCTTTTGGATCATCGCAGTTCCAATCGGTAAAATGGCTTACTGTACCAATATACTTATCTCCCTGGCGGGTGGCAAAACCATCCTCCTCCCAGATACCGGCCTCTTCATCAAAATACCAGAGGGGAATTGTAGAGGGCGCTGTAGCGAGCTGGTCTACAGGAATGGCCACTGTTAAGGTAGAAAGCTTTCCTGCAGCCAGCTGCAGCTTCTCACCGCTACTGCCGCTAAGCTCCACCCGCAGAATACCATAAGAGTAGAGGATACTGGTACTTCTGTCTGTTCTGCGGGCCAGCATGTCTCCACCTGCCACAAAAGCCCCAAAGCTGGTCGCGGTAGGATCCATGTAGCGCACGCTCATGTTTACCTGCCCATCGTACACACTGCCAGATTCGGTTACCAGACCGCCAGCAGGAATTTCCACTTTTGATCCATTGGCCAGGATCGCCGCACCCCCGGCACCTGCATCAATGGTATGCGTGTGAGCACTGTTCATTAAACGAATGCGTACAGATGTTTCCCTGTTTTTAAGAGGCGCCTCGGCACGTACGCCGGTAAAATAGCCTTGCTTCTCACAGCTGATCACACAGCGGTTGCCAGGCACCCTGATATCCTGCAGCCTGAATAAACCATCTGCAGAAGTTGTTGCAGTTGCTCCATGTACCCTGACAGTAACACCGGCTAATGGTTCCCCTTCTTCATCCAGCACAGTGCCGGTCAGGGTGGTGGTAACCAGAGGCGCAGGGCTCAGTGGATCCGCTACCACAACAGGGTCCGTAACATTAACATCATCATCGTCGGTACAGCCGGTAATGGGAGCATATAGTGCCAGAAGAAACAGAAAGGCAAGGAGCCTGCTGAATGTGTTTCTTTTCAAGATCGTATACATGTAACCTTAGGTGTTATTGCTGATACATAAAGAAGGGATTGTCATTACTGGAGAGCAGGCCGTTCTCAAAGTCGCCACTACTGCCCAGGCTTGGAGGAAAGTAAAAGCTCTCTATGGCAGCGGCATGTCCATTGTAAGCGTTAGTGCTTAGCAGCAGCTGTTTTACAGCGCCATTCAATTTAGCCTCTGCCGTGATGCGGTACTCGCACTGGGCTATGTCGTGAATCCAGTAGTTATATTCTCCTTCTGCTATGGTGAATGATTTCCTGATCACCTGGGGGGCACTTCCGTCTAAGAGGGTAGCACCTGCAACAGGCGTTAACGTGATTGTTACCTCCGTTCCGGCAGCCATGGTGCCAGCATCCGGTCCCAGGTTCCTGAATAAAATAGTACCCCCGAAATAACCTGAACCAGAGCGTTCGCTCCGGGGACGGTCTGGTATAGGGCCTGAGAGCTGCCAGTTAAAGTTTTTTACTGCTCCTTCTCTGCCCGGGCTGAAGGCTTCATAATCAGCAGCTGACGGCATGCCCAGGCGCAGGTGGTAGGTTTTACCCTTGTAACTCATTTCTTTCCAGGCATACACTTTCCAGCCACCAATCTCCATCTTTGGCAGGGTGTAGCGGCCATTTGCATCTGTAGTTACCTCGGCTGAGCCCAGCAGATCTACATTATCTGCTCTTACTTTTACGCCCGCCATAGGATTTCCCTTTGTATCTACCACTGTGCCTGTTACAGTGTGGGGAGCCCCGGGCCCTGTGGTGCCATGATCATGGTGATGTGCATCATCATCAATACAAGAGATAAAAAGAAAGCAGTACGCTGCCAGGAGCAGCACAAATTTGAAGGGTGAGGTAAACATGGGTATTTGTGTATTAGCTTATTTGACGGTTGTAGCTGTAATGCTTTTATACCAGCGTAAGGAGCAGCAAGCTGCTCACCAAAAAAATATACTTGTATGTTGTTATACCCTCTGGTAAAGGGCTTTGTAATTATAGCAACCTGACGGGATTTTATCCTGCATCAATAAACCTGACTTTGCAGAACTGCCAGATTTAATGAAGGCTCATGCGCCCTCTTTTATCGTCGTTGAACTTTTGGGTACAAAAAGGGCCTTGTGCAAAGAGCTATCTCCCGCACAAGGCTTTCTTAGGTTTACTGTTTATGCCCTTGCAGCTTCAGGTGCAGATCAACTTCCGGATAAATTTGATGATCTCCCAGCGCAGGATCGGCGGCATAGTTCATCCCCCAGCGGGTTCTGTCAATTTTCAGCTTAGCTTCTACTGTTAGCTGCTCCTTTACCACCAACACACGGGCCGGAAAGGAAATGGCAATTGCTTTTCCCAGCATGGTAAAATCACCGCTTACCATATAGTTAGCACCTTCAACAGCACCTTCAACAGCTTTAGTGAGCGGAATCATTTTCTGGAAGCTAAAGCTGGCTTCAGGATACAGCGCCATGTTAAAAAAATCGGCGCTCTTGAGGTGGTCCAGCAGTATAGGCTTAATGTGCTCGGGCAGATCAAAGTTTTTAATTGAGGCAATGGGAATAGAAAAGTTTCCCTCTTTCACTTTGCCGTTTACCACTTCAATATGCTCTCCGCTCACAGCAAAAGAGCCGTGATGGCTGGCGGCGGGGCCACTGCCCCACCACTCTACCACAGAGTTTTCGGCATCCAAAGCAAAAGATTGTCTGGCGGCATTTTCCGAGGCATTCGCTCGCTGTTCAGCCGATAATTCGCCGGAGGTTGATAATACTTCAGATTTTTCGCAGCTGGTAAATGCAACACAGCAACCAGTGAATAGAAGCAACAATAAATTTTTCATGATTTTAGGATAGTCCTGTTTTTAGAATGATGTTTTTGATAGATAGTATTACTGGATTCACATCCTGCTCACTATAAGCATCAGGTTCAGATAAATTATTTAAAGCTTAGTTTAGCTGGCTTTTTAGTTCTTTGCCTGCCGCCCGGCATTTCTTCCAGTGTACCTTCAAATTTCTCGAAAGTGCCGCTGTAAGTGCCTTTCAGGGCTTTGTTATTGCTAAGCATTACATCCATTTCTACAGAATAGCGTGTGCCTGATGCGGAAATCTTAAAGGTTCCTGCCTTTGCGGTTAGCTCGTCATCTTCTTCATCTAACTCTCCGCTGTTGTTGCTATCGATCACCACAGTGAGGCTTTCAAAGAATCGTTTTCCAGCAGTATTACCACTGTCATCGAAGGTAAAGGTCCCGGTAGAGAAGTCTTCAGTACCTGGCGACCAGAGCTCGGCATAGATTACAAAAGTGGCACCTGGGGCTGTTTCGTTTTCAAAATCCATGATACCGTCTGTCAGGAAGATGTCGTAGTTATAGTGATTCTCCCAGAAACCCCAGTCGATGATGGTGCCGTTGTCGATATCATAGTTTTTGCCATTGTAGGAAACAGCATTGGTGGGCATAGGCTCCGGGGCTGGCACCTTGTCGTCATCGTCGGTGCATGAAACCATTGCCAGCATGGCAAGCGCGTAAATTGGATACAGAAACTTTTTCATGATTGTAAAAAATTAAGGGTTATTTGTTTGATTAATTATGCTTGATTGACTGCTTCCCCAGGGGCGGCGAATAGGTGGATCTGATTGGAACAGCGGCAGCACCAGTCCATGGTTAGCTACCCGACTTTTTTAGTATTGCTGCTACTGTGCTATCTCGGCGGCCTTGTCGCATAAAAACTGAATACTTTCATATTCCTGTTTCAGCTTCTGATTCTCTCTGAAACGGCGCTGTATGCAGGCATCGAACTGTATTTCCTGCATCAGCTGCAGCCAGTTTTTAGTATCTGTCTCGTATAAGAGCTTTCGTTTTTCTGCTGCCGATAGTGAGAGGTACCATTCCTGGTACTGGGGTTTAAGCTTTTCCATTTCCTCCGTAAATTCATGGGCCATGGCTTTCAGAAGCGCTATTGTTTTGGCATCATCCTGTTCCCGAAGGGCTGCCAGAGAATCGCTAAATCGTTTTTCCATCAGCTGGTCCCGTTTAGCTTCCAGGGGTGGTACAGAATGTGCTGTGGAGATCGAAACCATCAGCGCAAACCACATCAGCGATAACCGTATAAATGAGATGAAGGCGTTTAACATAGTATTAACTTTAAAACATCGCTGAAGCACCAGGAATACTGTACAAGTGGCACCAAGAGTCAGCAGAAAAATAGTCTGGCAGAATTCTACCCTTACTTTATCCGTTCACCTGCTACTCTGCACCAAAGCAGAGCAGTGACAAACTGTTTACACTTCCAAGAATGCCCCGGGCACTCACTGGTTAGGCTCATGGAATGGCTGTCATTTATGATGATGTCGGCTTTGGTCATCAATGTAAAAGCCCCGGAAGTTAAACAGAACAGCAGGAGGCTGAATGATATGAGGTACTTTATCATGACATTGATTAATAGGGTGATTGATTCTTTTGTCTGATTGTATAGTACAAATTTAGGCTGGCGCCAAGCCTTATTTGTGCGTAGAAAAAATGATAATGAGAAATACGTAGTACTACGTAGGAGCTCTAATGCCTCAACATCCTGCTTGAGTGGCAGCACACCTGGCCCTTTTTATCCTTCATTTCTCTGCCTTTAACAACAGGCTTAAAAAATCATAGAAACCACTGCCCACAGCGGTACCACCATATTTTCCAGCCAATTACAAAAAGAATTGTCTGATTTTTTTTGTAATATTGTTCAAAGACTTCCCCTCATTATACTATTACGCTCATGCGCTATTGCCTTACCCTGCTTTGCATGGACTGCCGCGCCCGTATTTTGGGCTACCTGCTGGTTCTGTCCCTGCTCCTGACGAGTTCTCCGGGCTGGGCTGGCAAATCTACCCCAGACTCCCTGCAGGTACAGCAACTGCTGGAGCAGGGTAATGCGCAGCTGGAGAAAGAAAAGCTTGATTCTGCTGAATTATATTATCTGGAGGCCGCTACGCTTGCACGAAAAAGCGGATACCTGAGGGGCATCAACAATGCCCTGGGGCTTCAGATAAAAGTGCTGAATCAAAAGGGTATGTACAAAGAAGCCCTGGAGCTGGCATTGGAGCAGATCGAGCTCAGTAAAAAAATTGACAAAAGAGAGCTGGCCAGGGGGTACAACAATGCCGGCTACATGTATTCCAATATGGGCAGTCTGGAGGCTGCCGTTATCAACTTCCTGAAAGCCCTGGAATTGGCAGAAGCGCTGGGTGATGTAAAAAGCCAGATGAAATACAGTAATAACCTGGCCTCTGTATTCGGAGAATTACGGGATGCCGGCAAATGCTTTCAGTATGCAGAAAAAAGCTACGGGATTGCCCTGCAATTAAAAGATACCTTTGCGATCTCGCAGAGCCTAAATAATATGGGTGCCAGTGAACTTCTGGCCAGGCGATACAAAAATGCTACAGAATATCTGCTGGAAGTGTTAAAGCTGGGACAACTTACCGGCAATCTGAACCAGGTACTTTTTGCTTACGAAAACCTGGGAGAGGCAGAAATGGAACAACAGCATTACCAGCAAGCCCTGGCCTATTATCAGCAGGGCCTGCAGGTTCTGCACTATCACCCCGACCCTTTGCATGAGCTTTATATTAACAAAGGACTGGCTACTACCTACATGAAAATGGACCTGCTAGAGCAGGCCCTGCACTACCTGGGCAGAGGGCTGGTTGTTGGAAAAAGTATCAATGCATCTAACGAACTCCGGCTGCTTTACCGCATAGGATCTCAGATGCTGGAGCAACTTGATAATCCGGAACTTGCGCTGGAGTATCACAAGAAGTACCAGGCCCTCAACGACTCACTGATGGGGGCCCAGACCCAGCAGAGCATACACCGGATGGAGATTGAGTATCAGACCACGCAGAAGGAAAAGGAGATTGCCCAGCAAAAGCTGCTGCTGGCTCAAAACAGCCTGGAGATCGAGAAAAAGAACAACCTGATCTACCTTTCGCTCATTGCTGTGATAGCCCTGCTCTCGGGCATCATCATCTTCTACATGCGATACCGCGATAAGCAGAAAACCAATGCACAGCGCCTGCACGCCCTGCGGCAGGAAGGAGAGCTAAAGGTACTCATGGCCATGATAGAAGGAGAAGAAAAAGAAAGAAGCCGTTTGGCCAGAGAACTTCATGATGGTGTGGGTGGCATTCTCTCTGCCACCAAGATGCACCTAAGCGTGCTGCAGAACGAGATGGACTGGGCAGGGCATGCACAGAAGTTCCACCATACCTCCTCCATGCTGGATGCTGCCTCCCGCGAGGTAAGAACCATTGCCCACAACCTCTCTCCTGATATGCTCATCCGCTATGAGCTGGACCAGGCCCTGGCCAGCTTCTGCAAATCAGTGAGTAATCCTGCCCTGCAGGTAGACTTCTACTACCTGGGAGAAAGCATCAAACTCAAGAGCAACTTTAAGCTGGTGCTCTACCGCATGGTGCAGGAGCTGGTCAACAACATCATCAAACATGCTCATGCCTCACAGGCCCTGGTGCAGCTAAGCCTGCACGAGCACCAGCTTTGCCTGACGGTGGAGGATAATGGAGTGGGATTTGAAACAGGTGAAGGCAAAGGCATTGGCCTTGATAACCTAAGGGCAAGGGTAAAGGATATGCACGGGGAGCTCTCTATAGATTCCGCTCCAGGTAAAGGCACCACCGTCTATGCAGAATTTGATATAACGCCATTCCTTGAGAAAGCTATCACCGAAACAACAGCAGTATAAGTAAATACCCATGATACGAATAGCCATTACTGACGACCATCTGCTGGTTATTGGCGGCCTTAAGGCCATGCTGGAAAGTAACGAGCAATTCAAGGTGCTTTTTGCTGTCACCAATGGTGAGCAATTACTGAAAGCCCTGCAGGAGCAGCAGCCTGATGTGCTCCTGCTTGATATCCAGATGCCCGGCCAGAGTGGTATAGAGCTATGCAAAATTATTACCCAGCAGTACCCTTATATTAAAGTGATTGCACTTACCAATTTTGAGGAGTCACATTACGTAAAGCAGATGATGCGCAACGGGGCCTGGGGCTATCTGCTCAAGAACACCGATCAGCAGAGCCTGTACAGGGCCATCGATACTGTCATAGGCGGCCAGCAGTATATTGATCAGCAGATCCAGAAGAACATGATGGAGGAAATGCTGACGGGCAAGAAGCGAAATCTGCACGAAGTACTGCTCACCAAGCGCGAGGAGGAAATTCTGGCCATGGTTGCCAAAGAACACACCAACCAGGAGATTGCCGACACGCTCTTTATCAGCCTGCGCACCGTACAAACCCACCGCCTGAACATTACCCAAAAGCTGGGAGCTAAAAACACCGCCAGCCTGGTAAATGAAGCGCATAAAAGAGGGCTGATTTAGAAGCAGGAGCATTACTGTGCCTGGGCCGGGCAGCAGATTCTACTGCTTTAGTTCATCTATTTTATGCTGAATCAAGCGCACAATTTCTGTGTGGCCACCATCTCTTGCCCGGTCAATGGCCCGAAAACCATCACTGTCACGAAAAAAAACGTCTGCCCCGGCGTCCAGTAAACGTTTAACTTCTTGTTCTTCTCCTTTCCAGGCTGCCTGGAGGAGCGCTCTGCCCAGTTTACCATCGCTTTTAGGCTCCTGCTCTGCATCCACCCGGGCATTCACGCCTGTGCGCTGACCCTGCAATAGTTGCCACACATTCCAATAAGCGGCCTTCTCTGCAAGGAACAATGGAGATTCGTTCTTATGATTTTTAAGCTCAGGCGCTGCCCCGGCATCCAGGAGGGCCTCTATGATAGAGGGGTAGCCCATTAGAACTGCATAATGCAAAGGAGTATTGCCCTGGCTGTCCTGCATATTTACTTCTGCACCTCTTTTGATAAGCTCATTTACCACTGCCGGCCGTACCTGCACCATAGATTCGTAACCCTGCCATGCCGCCCAGTGAAGAGGCGATCTCCCCTCTTTATCAGTCACATTTACGTCAATACCCGCGTGTATCAGGGCATCAACTCTCCGGATAACCTCTGATTCATCCTGGCTCCAGGCGGTATGGGAATTGATGACAGCGGCATGCAGGGCAGTCCAGCCATCATTGGTGCGTTGCTGCACATCTGGCTTAGCCTCCAGGGCAATTTGCAGAATTCTGTCTTTGGTGACTTTTTGCCCATCATGTCCGTTTCCGCCAAAAGCTGAGGCTGCCATGTGAAAGGGCGACCAGCCGCCGGCAGCAGGCTGATTTACATCTGCTCCCTGGCTGATGAGGTATTTCATGATTTCTGCCTGACCAGCCAAAGCAGCAAAATGCAGAGGGGTCCAACCATTATAAACCGTATCATTTACAGAAATACCTTTGAGCGCTTCTGTGAGCTTTTCCAGGTTACCAACCCTGGCCAGTAAGCTGGCATGATCAGCTTTGGAAGGGGGTGTTCCCTCCATTGTGCCATAATAGGAAAGAGGATCTCCGTCGGAGGGAATCCAGGCTTCAGGCCAGGGTTCCACCTCCTGCTCAGTAGCCAGGCCTTTATCTTGTGCAATAAGCGTAATTACAGCGTTAGCCGGCATCTGAAGAGATTTCCCGGACCTGTACTTTTTGATGGCTGCAAAGTATGCCCCTTCGGTAGATAGATACCCACTGAAATCTTTCATTTTAAAATTCCTGAGGGCAAGCCTTATGTTAGCAGCCTCTGTGTGCTTATTTACCAGTACCACCGTTAGCTGGCCGCTTACCGGATGTACAAAGGCCGAAGCCAGTACCTGCCCGGAAGTACTGGCCTGAACCCGCCGGGCTCCGGGACGGATGTAGCGGTAAAAATGTTTGGAGGTATGGTATTTAGGAAGTGGTGTATGCTTGTTCATCAGGGAATACACATCATCCTTGTTTTCTGAAAGCTGCCAGTATATCCAGGCGGAAAAATTACCCAGCACCAGGTGCTCATGGATATCCTCTGCCAGCTCCAGTGCACCCTGCCAGTCTGTAGAATGGCCGGAGGTTTCTGTCATCCAGCTTTGCTTGTTAAAAGGAGCTGAAAATTCTTTCCATTCGCTTAACTTCTCACCATCTTCGAGCCTGTGAGCAGCCAGGGCTCCCCGAAACCTGCTGGTTTCCTGGTCGGCCATTACAGGACCAACATAGGCTTTCATCCTGTGCAGCGCCATCATCTCTTCTGGCATTATGATCTTTGCCTGTATGCCTTCTTTCTGGAATTTCCGCTGCAGAACCCTAACCGCTTCTCTGGCCTGATAGGGATTATAGATACAGGATTTATAGGGTTCGATAAAGAGCAGCTCATTTTGTAAGCCTACTGCCCCTATGTTGATCCCCCAGTTTTTTTTAGCTGCTATCACCAGGGCTGCAAAATTCTCTGCATACTCCTCGTACATATCCATGCGCAGGTGGCCTCCAAAAATGGTAGAACGATGGGTTTTGGTAAACTCAGGCGGCGACCAGGTAGAAACCAGCACTTTATCCACCCCCCTCTTCTGAAATTCCTGTGCCACCTGCATTCTTTTATGCAGCTGCTCCATGCTAAAGGCCGGCCAGTTGAAATGATCCGGATCCCCGTCATCATTTTTCCATTCCATGCTTTGAGGAAAAGAAAGCCGGAGCATAGACATACCCAGATCATTTACCGCCATATTATAGAGCGAATCATCGAAATAGCCCGGCATTTCAGGGCTACTCAGAAAATCAATAACACAGGTGCCAAAGCCTTCAATGGTCTGATACCTTTCTTCAACATCAATCTCAATGTTTTGTACCTGTGCAAAGGCAATGCCCGGAGGGGCTAAGGCAACAATATTTAATATTATAATGGATAATAAAAGGGATTTATACATAGTACTCCACATTGTCTGCATGTTCATTGTCTTACCACAAAATCGTATTGTCCGGACCCTACGCTAAAGACAAAATAGCCTGGTTCTTTCCGTATAAATCTGATATCATCCTGTTTTTCACTTTCCTCATCTTCACTAATTAGCCTGGACTGCCCTTCATAAATATCGTGGCGGCCTATGCTAATGGCAGGCACATAGACTGTAGCCCTTGTATTGGCAGGAATTTCAATACTTAGGTGAAGATCATCTCCAAACTTCCACCAGTTACTGCTGATCCTTCCCCGCACAGACTGGTAATGTCCCTTTGCCCAGGACAAGCCGCCAACAACAGAAGGCTTTATCACAATATCGCTGAATGCCACTGAACTATCAGATTGCTGAATACCCAGCAGGGACTTGTGAAACCATTCGCTGATGGAACCAAACATGGGATGATTCTTACTGTCACCGGTTTTAAAAGCCCAGTTTTCCCACAAGGTGGTGGCCCCATTATTAACCATATAGCCAAAGCCGGGATATTCTTTCTGGTTCATCATGCTATAGCTGACCTCATCCAGGTTTTGGTCACTGAGGTAATTCAGCATCATTTTAGTAGAGAAGATGCCGGTAGATAAGTGGCCTTTATGCTTCATGAATATTTCATCCTTCAGTACCTGAAGCGCCTGGTTTTTTGTATTTTCCGGAACCAGATCGTAGTAAAGGGCAAACACCTGTGCCGCCTGTGTGTGGGTGTACACCTTGCCGCTTTTCTCATCAACAAATTCTTTTATGAAAGCCTGCTTAATGTCTTCGGCCAATGCATTATAGGTTTGGGCATCTTTTTTCTTCCCCAGCAGCCGGGCCATATCAGACAAAATTCTGGCATGATGGTAATAAAAGGCAGTACTGGTTACCGGCGTTGGCCGTTCATCTATGCTTACATGGTCGCCAATGCCAACTGTAATAATATGATTGGGAACATGCTCACGGTAAAAATTCACCAGGTCCTTCATAGGCTGGTACTGCTCCTTTACTAGTTCCAGGTTTCCATAATATTTGTAAAGCTTTTCTACCAGAAAAGGGTGAGCGAGCGTCCAGCCTACAGGGCCGGTACCAGGCACCACCCCTCTTGCATTTATGCCAATGTTGGGAGCGCATTCTGTCATGGCACCACTGGGTAAGGCATCGTTGGTAAAATCACGTACTGCTTTGGCATAGAAATTAGCCATATCATAATTGTACATATAGGTTTCACCGGCGGTAACCATATCACCGCCATAGCCAAACTTTTCGCGTGCCGGGCAGTCAGATTCTACGCTGTACACATTGCTAAGCATCGTCCACTCTGCCATTTCCTGCACCTTATTGAACAACTGGTTGGAAGATTGGAAAGAAGCATTATCGGGAAGATCGGAGTTAAGCCTGATCCCTTCGATATCATTCAAAGAGGGCTTGTACGGCAGTCCGGTTATTTCCACATAGCGAAACCCATGAAAAGTAAACCTGGGCTCAAAAATCTCCACGCCCTGTCCTTTGCTGTAATAGTGGTCTTCCTGCCAGGCAGTTTCCGGAGCGCCGGGTCCTCCCTGAATACCGCCTTTTTTTATCTGAGCGGCAGCTGTGGTACGAAAATCCAGATTACCATCTTTATACAGTAGTTCTGCATAGCGAAACCTGATTTCAGTACCTGCAGGGGCAGTCATTTTCATTTTGATAACCCCGGCAAAGTTCTGGCCCATATCCACCACATAGGTATTGGGTGCCGGTGAGCTGATGGCTTTTGGAATAATAGTTTTAGTTTGCTTTATGGCCGGAATATACTGCCAGGTAAGTGTTCCGGCAGGGGCTTCGACAGGCTGCACCTTTTGCCACTTAGCATCACGATATCCTGCTTTTTGCCAGCCTTCTTTCTCCAGGCGGGCGTCGTACCATTCTCCCAGGTAAACATTATTTTTAACTACAGGACCTCCCGATGCCTTCCAGTCTTTGTCGGTAACCACTGTTTCACGGCTTCCGTCGGTATATTCTATTTCCAGCTGAGCAAGTAATTTTGGCTTTCCGATGGTAAGAAACTCACGAAGGTTCCACCTGCCAAACATCTTCATGGGAAGGGGGTTGTACCATCCGTTACCCAACATAGCCCCAATGGCATTTTCGCCTTTTTGAATTTGGGGCGTAACATCGTACGCGGCATAATACACCGTTTTTGCATATTGTGTCCAGCCAGGATCCAGCCGGTGGTCGCCTACTTTTTTTCCATTCAGGAAGGCTTCATAATAGCCTAAACCACTAATAAATAAACTGGCCCTTTTTACTTCTTTACTTACTGAAAAGCTTTTTCTGAACAGCGGTGAAGGTATTTTATCATAAAAACCTTCGTCCTTCTTAGGGAATTCCATTCCATCAGTAATCCATATGCCTTTCCAGTCACTGGTATTAAACAGGCCGGTATGGAACCAGGCTGGAGGACTGAACTCTGATCCTTCATCTTTTCCGTTCCAGCTTTGCACTTTCCAGAAATAGCGGGTATTGGATTGTAGGGGCTTACCTCTATAAATAACCTGAATGGTTTGATTGGATTTTCTTTTCCCCGAATCCCAAAGGTCGCCTTCATTTTTATCGAGTTTTTCCTGTGTTGAACTTACAATGAGCCTGTAAGCCGACTGCACTGCACTCCTGTTCACATCTTCAGGCTCCCATGAAAATCCCGGTTCAGGATTATCAATGCCCATAGGTGTGGTATTATAATCAACCCTAAGGTTTTCGGGAGGATTAATAGCACCATACACCTGAGTAGCAAACAGGGCATTCAGTAAAATCAGTTTAATTAAAATCTTCACTATAATCTTTATCTTAAATCTTTATCTTAAAAACATTCGAAGTTCTAGATAAAGATTTAAAAAGATGTATGTATGCTGTACTTTACTGTACCGGCATAAGGGGCTTACCTTTTACAGGTATTCTTAACAGCTAACAGGAGCTTAAACCCAAATGGCTTCATTTCTTCCTCCTTATGCGCCATCACAGTAATATGACAGTATTTATAACAAAGCCCGGCGTAAATCAGGAAAAGCGCCTTTTCAGTTTCTTTACTCGCTTCTGATGTGGGTTCTTTTTCTTAATTATCCTGGATTTTGGCCAGGCCTTAAATACAGGATTTTTAGCTTTGGGAATAGCTGTATTACTTGTAGAAGGCCTGTTTGCTTTTGAAGTGCTGCTACTACTCTTTTGTGAAACCGCTGTGGCTGCGGTTTTCTCTGGCAGTGGCTGAGGAGTTTTGACTGCCGGCTGAGCATCTGCCGGCGCAGCATGCAGCTCAATTGACTGAGCCTCAAAATCATCTTCCACTAAAATGGGTGTCTTAACCTTCGGTTCTTCAGGAATTTCAACTTTTCTCTGTTGTACCAGTTTCGGGCTGCTTTTTTGCTGCACCGGAACTTGTTTTTTCGTAACAGGCCTTGCGGACTTCAGCACCTTTACCGGCTTTATTTCATTACTTTCCTGCTGTGGGCTGCTGCTTTTGGCTTTTTCTGTTGTAGCAGGGATATCTTTCTCTGCTTCTGTTTCCCCTGCTACAAATGCTGCTGCACTTACATCTTTGGGTTTTGCCGGCAATTCGGCTGATTTAAAATCGTAAAACGCTACTCCTGCAATCGCCATAAATGCAAAGGCTGCAGTAGCTAATGAAGAAACCAGCACCTTGTTCATGTAGAGCAGCTTACTTTTTTGTTTAGCCGTATGCCATTGCCCCGTTTCCAGGTATTGCCTGCCTAACTTTTGAATTTCTGTGGCGGTAGGTCTTTTGCTCCTGTCTGCCGACATACAGGATACCAGAATTTTACTTAGTTCGGTGGAAAAATGGTCCGAAAGTGCTGGTATGCGTGCACCTTTTAGCAGACACTGGCCGCCTGCACCTTCCCAGGGCAAAGTATTGGTGCACATCTCGTAAAGGCTTACACCCAGAGAAAATATATCACTGGCAGCATCGGCAGTGGGATGCTGGTCAAATCGTTCGGGGGGCGCATAAGCCACTGTAAGCGCCTGTATATTGACAGTTGTCCTGGCTAAGGTATTCCTGATCCGGCTGCTGATGCCAAAATCTGCCAGCATAAAGGTTTCCGGCCGCAGGAGCAAAATATTATCCGGCTTAATATCCTGATGTATGATAGAGGGATCCTGGCGATGAATTTCTTCCAGTGCCGATCCTATCTGGCACATGACCTGCGCCACCTGTCGTTCGCTGTAAACACCCGTTTTACGTAATCCTTCTCCCACCGACCCATAGGGACAATAGGTCATGATCAGATAGGGCGCGCCATCTGCCACATCAAAATGGTTCACCTTCAGCAAATGCGGATGAGCCAGGTTATGGGTGAGTGAAAATTCGTTTTTAAATTGTCGCAGGCCCCAGTCATCCAGTCGCTGCCCTGGTGTATAGATCTTGATGGCTACCACTGAATCATCGGCCATCTGATCTTTGGCCATCCACACCTCCGAGAATCCCCCTTCACCTATAAGCTGGTCTAAAAGGTATCTACCGGCGAATACATCATTCTGCTTTAGTACTGGCATAAAAAATATCAAATGCTTTCAAAAAAGTAGACAGCAAATACTAGTTGCACCCAAGACCCTCTCCTGCTGATGTCGTTCGTCCACACAAGGGCTTAAAAAATTACACTTCAAATACTAACGTACATTATATACTACTTTAGAGACTGTTTTATTGTCCAAACCAGCCAATAGGTTTCTGATTTTATAACTGGCAGCTGCATGTACAGCATACTTCAGTATGACGAATTCAGGAGGGTATTAGGTTGTAACTCATCAAAGCTGGAAACAAAAAACGCTTGAGCCTTAAAGGCCGTTATAGGAATAATAGGAAACTGGAGACCATTGAACAGTATTCCTTATTTTTGATGGCACCAGCCAGGGCCGTTTCTCAGAATATCAATATGCAGGATTTAAAAGAACGTGGTTTGGAGCGTGAATTTACTTATCAGACATCCAGAAGTGGCGGTGCTGGTGGTCAGCATGTAAACAAGGTCGAGACCAAAGTTGAGTTGCGGTTCCATGTAGCAGGTTCTGCACTGCTGACAGAAGGAGAAAAAAATTTGCTACAGCAAAAGCTGGCCCGCCGCATCAACAACGAGGGATATCTGCAGGTGGTATGCCAGGAATCACGCAGTCAGCAACAGAATAAAGAGCAATGTGCTGAGCGGTTTTATGAACTCTTAAGCCAGGCATTCAGGAAGCAGAAAAAGCGAAAGGCAACCAAACCCACAAAAGGTTCGGTGCAACGCCGGCTGGCCGGCAAACAAATACAGGCACAGAAAAAAGCAAGCCGCAGCCAGAAAGGAGATTTTTGAACGTTCCTGCTAACGGACAGACTTATAATTACTTTTGCTGCATTTCTGCTGCTACTGGAACAGTACGCTCTTTCACAATTTACACCCGGTCTAAAGCATGAAAGTCATTTTCTCTACTCCCGGGGAGAAGTGAAAAACTAGCCATATGTCCTTTCCTAAATAACAGGAATGATCTTTTTTATCCTTTGCTATAGATTCTTTTTATGCTTCAAAACGCTCTGCCTGTTAGCCATACAAGCGGAGTATTTTGTTTTTACTGAAGACATAGTAACAATACCTGCGTAAAACATATATCTTAATTCACAGCTTGCTAAATTGGATTTCAGAAAAAGCACCTAATAAGAAAGCACCTACTAAAATCATTAAATTATCTGGCTGATTAACAACACAATACTATTCAAATCACACACCACTCTATTAGCAGGCGAAGCAACAAATAAGGTTTATGCTGGTTGGCTTTATACGACCTTTGGTTATTATCAATTTTTTAACCCTAAAAATAGATCTAAAAAATGCAGAAAATTGTACCGATTATTTTACTTGTTTTTTTATTAGGGGCATCAGCACCGGCTGCTGCCCAAAGTATCAAGTTTATTGTAACAGATGCCAATGACGATAGCAACGCCCGTGATGCCAATCCTGGCGACGGAGTCTGTGAAGATGAAGCAGGTCGCTGCACCCTAAGAGCAGCTATTGACGAAGCCAATGCCAGCGATGGATTAGATGTCACCATTGTAATTCCCGGTTTTTTACCCGGTGGGAATTCAGGCGAATTTGTACTCGGGCGAGTAGCCCCGGACGTTGAGGCTAATACCTACGAAAACAATAATGATTACGGCGATCTGGACATCAACGGCAGTTTTAGCTCCCTGCTCCTGCAGGGTACTGGTACACCTGGTCCTACCATCAGCATTAGTCCCAATGACCGAATACTGGATCTGGTATCGGGCAGCCCGGTTTCTATTGAACGCATCCACTTTACCGGTGGTACGGCCCGCGCAGGTAATAATGGCAATGCTGATAATTCAGGGCCAAATGGTATTCATGGCGAGGATGGTGAAGATGGCGGCGCGCTGCGTATTGCGCCAGGCCTGACTGTAGACATGGACCAGGTAACCTTCAGCAGTAATTTTACTCAGAGCGGCGGCAACGGTGTAGCCCCGGCCAGCTCTATTGATTTAATCGATGGCGGCAATGGCGGAAGTGGCGGTAACGGAGGTGCGATCTTTATTGGCAAAGATGCCCAGGTAACCATTAACCGGGGCACCTTTTCCGGAAACGGTACAGGCGACGGCGGTAGTCCGGGAACCGGGCAATCCGATGGTGAACCAGCAGATGGTGGCCGGGGTGGCAATGGTGGCAACGGAGGAGCTATTTATAATGCCGGTTCGCTCACACTGACTAATAGTACCATTACGGACAACAGAGGCGGCGATCCTACCAGCGGAGCTGCAGGTGTGAATGGCGGCGAAGCTGGTGAAGACGGAGAAGGCGGATCAGGCGGTGGTATTGCCCACGCCCGCTATATTGATGGTGAAGAGGAAACTGAAGGTTCAACAACAATAAAAAATAACATCATAGCCGGCAACTCCGCAGGCGATGACACCGAAGATGGCAAACAGCCCGGCACTGACTTTTACGACAACAAGGGTGGTAAAACCTTTACCTCAGAAGGATATAACCTGGTTGGTACCAAGAATGCATCAGGAGCCTTCCGCCTGAAAGAAGGAGATGAAATTGGCAATGGAGATGTTGGTATTGATCCGAAACTTAACGGTCTTAACCAGAACGACGACGAAGCAGTCCCAACGCGTTCTCTGCAGGCCGATAGTCCGGCGCTCAATTCAGGTACCAATACAACAGAGAATAATTTTGATGCCCGGGGTTTTATTCGGCCTCAGGACGGCCAGGCCGATAAAGGAGCCTACGAAGCTAACAGTGAACGTTTTGAGACCACCTTAGAAATTACAGACTTCAACGTTGGTATTACTGAAGAAAACCTGGTAGATAATGATATAGAATACGTAGAGATTACAAATACCAGTGATTATCCCGCTCAAATGGACGATCATGTGCTGGTAGGCTTTGGCCCCGACAATACCTCCTGTATTTCAATTAACCTTTACGGCGAATTACAGCCTGGAGAAACCTTTAAAGTGGGAGATCCAACTGTAGCCGGAATTGATCATAAAATTCAGCTCGATTATGTAGGTGGTTGTGGAGATGGAAACAATCAGTTTGAAGATGAAGATGGTGCTCTTGCCATCTATAAAGGAGGCGCCAGCAGCATCGGCACAGGCTTTAAGCTGGGCAACTATAAGGAAGTAAGAAAAGACCTGGTGGAATACAGCTACAACCTCAGCGCCAGCCGACTTGCACAGCCAGCAGCGGATGAGCTCAAGTCCGCAGCGGGCTTTGCTGCCTATCCTAACCCACTATCACAAAACGGGCTATGGCTGGAGTTTCCTGCCATGGAACAGAAGGAAGTGGTGAAAGCCTCTATCTATTCTGTCAACGGCACAGTAATGGCAGAAAAAGCTTTTACTGTAGATACTCAGGGAAGCAAACACCTGTGGAATATAGACCAGGGCAAATGGTCTAAAGGCATGTATTTCCTGATAATCCAGGGAGAAACAAGCACCCAAAAGGTTAAGCTGATCAAATAGTGATTCATCAGCTTAAATAACACAAAAATCCCTGAGTTGTACTCAGGGATTTTTTTATGCCTTCTCACACACTAAGTACAGGCCAAAACATATACATTAACAGTATGTAAAGACCATCATGGGTTATGGCATAGGTTTGCCCATGGCAATATTTCCACATGCTATCGTATGATACATTTTCCTGCAGTTGAATATTTCTTAACCTGTTCAAAAAATATGCCTGTTAACACAGCGCTTTGCCAGGGTGGTTTGTTGTATTCTAAAATGCAGAATTACATGCTTAATTCAATTTCTTAGCGCTCGTTACCTCCCTTATATTATCATACATTTCAGTTTCAATCAACAGATTACGCGGATCAATACCCGCTTCCAAAGGCTTCTGCGATACCCTTACAACAATCCTGTTGTTTCCTGACCGGATTCTTTGTTTTTTTAGGTACAAGGTATTCTTGATTCCTGCTTTACCCTCTCCAAAAACTTCTACCTCGATCAAATCATCCATGGGAATTTCGGTTTCTACACCAGCTGTATCCACCTGTACCTTTCGGGCAAGCACGTCCATCATTACCAGCCAGTTTCCATCATCAGCTGGTTTTAAACCTGCCTCTTTCATCTCAAGCTCCCAATAAGTATTTATTTCAAAAAGATCTTTTAGCAGGTATTGAAGTGAATCTGGCGTTACCGCCTGAATTTCCCTATAAAAATCGAGAGAGGTGGCGAAGGGAGGCTCGCCAGATTTAAACTTGCTCAGCAGGTTCCGTAACGCCAGGTTTAGCTGTTCTTCTCCCAGGTATTCCCGTAAGGCGTACATGGCCAACGGTCCTTTTCTATATCCCAAAAAATAATCTTCTGCCTGAAGCAGGGGTACAGCAGCTCTGGAGCGGGGGCTCAGGTAAGCCTGGCGCATAGCCTCTACAAGATTTCGCAGGTGCCCGGGTCCATACACCTGTTCCACAACTCCAAATGCGCTGTACCATGCCAGGCTTTCTGAAATTAAAGCTGCACCCTCTACCCCTGCAGGAATAAGCTGATGGGCCCACCACTGATGGGCCACCTCATGAGCCACCGCGGCAAAAGGAAGATCTAATTCCCTGGAATCTCCCTCTGTATTAAGGAGGGCAAAATTTGATGTATACCCAATGGTACCTGGGAAGGAAATGCCACCTGTTCCGGGGTCGGGATATTCTACCAGCTTGAGCTGGCGAAACTGATAAGGACTGAATTTTTCTGAATAATACGCCAGGGAGGCTTTCATTGCCTTTTCCATCCTGTCCAGATTAAGTGTATTCTGCGGCTGGTGAAAGATATGGATGTCTACCTCTCTCCATCGCGTTTCCCGCACCGCATAGTTTGCTGAATAGATGTGATACATGTTCCGGATGGGATTGTCTGCTGCATATTGAAAATACTGCCTTCCTCCTTCCGACCATCTCTTGATAAGGGAACCCGGAGCTACAGCAATCTGGCCGCTGGCCGTACCTACTGTTGCTCTAAAAATGATCTGTTCCTGACCGAATATATCTTGTACTGCTTCAGCATCATGAGGGGAACGGGATTTTCCGCGTTTGGTAAGGCCGTATTCTTTTCGCAGCCTGTCGCTCCTCAGCTCCCGGCCGGCCTGGTAACCCATTGCAGGAAACCAGTCCTTATTACTAAAGTAGGTGCCATTGTTTATTACAGCAGTATTTATTTCACGGTTGGTAAAACCCTGCGGCTTATAACGAACTTCAAAATTCATTTGCAGGGAATCACCCGGCCGGAGCGGCTGTTCCAGCGCATAGATAAGGTAGCCAAGCTTTTTGTCGGTTAGCACTGCTGTGGCTTTCCTGTTAAAACTTATACCACTGGTCTCAACCTCCCGGGCAACATCTAAGTGTATGGAATCTATAAAATTTTTACTGCTGTTTTTAAGATTATAAATCCCCTCTACAACGGCTTCCCTACGGTCAGGATAAAGTTCAATATGTACCCTGGTTCCTGTGAGGTGTGGCTGCGGAATACTTGTGTATTTTCCGTACAGTCGTTCGTAACTGACCTGTTGTTCAACTCTGTCGGCTGCAGTGTGGTATTCATTTAAAATATTCGTGTTGTAAAAAATGGCAGCACCCATTATAACAACCAGGATCATAGCTCCTAACAGCACCCGAGATCTTTTAAAGCCTTTGTAAGCTTGTTTAAGTCTACTTCTGAAGCCTGTCTCTCTGCCCCGTATCCAAAAATGTTGTGCAATGACCATAAAGACCAGGGCCCATCCTATCCAGTAGAGCTTAAAGAAAATCCAGGGAAGCATGAAAGGCCCTTGCCGGTAAAATGAGGAAGAGGCTAAACCAGGATCAGAACCAAAAGCCAGCAGTTTGTGCTCAATACCTATCTTTGATAGCATCATGGTGTATAAGTAAAAAAGCAGCACCAGCATATGACCTACATACTTTTGGTTTACAACTACATGCACAACCATTGCGACAGCAACAAGCAGGAGGTAATCCACCAGCTGAAATCCAAAAAGCACTTGCAGGTACAGTCCTATTTCCAGCTGGAAATAAGCGTTCACCATTTGAATAGAAATACCCGCTGCCATTATTGCAGCCTGTAAAGTAATAAGCACTAACGCTAAGCCTATAAATTTACTGATAATCACCAGCGTGGTGGGAATAGGCACTGCATCGGAAATTTCATGAAGCCGTGCATCCCGTTCTCCCCAAAGCACTTGCCCCGTAATTAGAGTAATGAACATCACTACCATAATTTCTAAGGCAGCGTTGTTCATAATCATAGTGATCCGGTGAGTAGTAGGAAGTCCAGGAACTGAAAGCGGCCCCTGGACCAAATTAGGAATAATGATGAAGGCATAAATAGCAATTGCCGGAATTGCCAAACCTGTGGGACTAAGCAGGATTTCCCGGAAGTAGTGCCATGCGAGCGCAGTGGTTTGAAAGATCCGGATTTTAGTGCTGAACGACCCCATCGCATTAAAGACTTTAACCGGAGCTGGCCTTTCACTCACTGGCGCATCTGTATTTAATGATACCGCCTGTTTACCCTTGATTGCCTGTGTATCAAACGAAAGCTGAAAGCGAAAATAAGCCATCACGCCTATGATTAGTGTGATACTTATCCAAAGAGCCCGATTGGCGAGCAGAAAGCCCTTCAATTCGACTAATTCTGAATTTAATTGCAGAGGAGGCAATGACGTGCTCAATGCATTTATTACGGTTATGCCGGAAGGATCTATCAGCTTTCCCATCGTCCAGTTTCCGGCAAAAATTTCCAGACTAAAGGTACTTAGCACAAAAATTATTATTCCACCCAGATAAGCAGCCATGGCTCTCCGGCTAAAGAATACAATGGAGTATATTAAAGCAGTAGCTATAAAAACATTGGGTAGCGTAAGAAAGAGACCTGAATTGATATAAGCAAGAGGTTTGAACGCTCCGAAATAAGCTGTATCCGCTGTAAAGCTGGCAATTGCCAGGCTGGCAGGAACAGCCATGAGCATCAGCGCAGCTGCAATGGAGAAGGTGCCAAGAAAGCGGCCGCCCAAACAGGAAATTTTACTGAGGGAAGTTGTGTATAGGAGCGGATGCATTCCTGCCTGGATGTCGCGCATTGCTCCATCTCCTGCCAGCGCCGCAATGAGCAACAACGAAAATTTACTGGCATAGCCTGTAATTTCCGCTACCGCTACCGGAGAGTTAAGCAGCATCTCTCCTCCGGTACGGGCAGCATAATCTATAAACTCATCCAGCACCAGGCATATGAGCCCCAAAATAGCCAGAAAATAGAACCAGGTAGAAGGCCGGCGTAACTGATAGTAAATTTCAAACCTGAAAATTTCCCAAAACTTCATGACACTACCTCCTTCATTTGCTGCTGACCAGCCCGGTAGTATCCTGCCATCGTACAAAAATAGACATCCTCCAGGTCGGGTTCCACCAGCTCAAATCTATCTCCGGGAACCTCATTGCTGTAAATATGCACCATTGTGCGCCCGCTCAATAGCTTTGTAGAAATAATTTGATAATCACGCTCCAGCTCAGGTAGGGTATTTTTCTCTATCAACCTGCACCAGATTTTTCCTTCTAATTCTTTGACTGCCTGCAGCGGCTGCGCCTCCAGCAGTATTTCTCCTTTGTTAATGACCGCCATATTTGTGCACAGCTCTGAAACATCCTCTACGATGTGTGTTGAAAGAATCACCACGCTGTTTTCTCCCAGCTCACTCAACAGGTTTAAGAATCGCACCCGCTCTGCTGGATCCAGGCCTGCCGTTGGTTCATCCACGATCATCAGCTTTGGATTTCCCAGCAAGGCCACAGCCACACCAAAGCGCTGTTTCATGCCACCAGAAAAACCTCCGAGTTTCTGCTTTCGCTTGTCCCAAAGATTTGTTTGTTTTAGTAAGCCCTCTACAACTTCTCTGCGTGAGGCCCGATGCGTTATCCCTTTGAGTACTGCAAAATGATCGAGAAGCTTCTCTGCAGATACTTTTGCCAGAAGCCCAAATTCCTGGGGCAGATAACCTAAAGTTTTGCGGATCTCGTTCTTTTCTTTGATCACATCAATATTACCTAAAAATATTTCTCCCCCGTCGGGCTCCTGTAGTGTAGCCAGAATACGCATCAGGGTGGATTTACCAGCACCATTGGGACCTAGCAGACCATACATTCCCGGGGGTATGGTCAGCGAAATTTTTTGTAAGGCTTTAACACCGTTGGCGTAGGTTTTAGAGACATTACGTATTGACAGCTTTACCTGGGAATGTTCCATAGCATCTGGGGATAAATCAGTTAGTTATAGTTAAAAGGGGCAAATACTGCCTTCCCTATAATCTTCATAAGTCTGGCAGCTTTACTCAAAGGAACAGTGAGCGGGAACCAATAAAAAAAGAGATATACTTAGCCTGGAAAAGAATCTACCAGTTTCTGCTTTGCCTAGACCAAGGCGTTTGTAGATGCGATAGGTTATTTCGCAGAGTGAAAAAAGTGACTGGCAGAGTAGCCTTAATGGAAGTCAAAAGAAAGAATATCTTTGTTAAATGGAACGTATAAAAAAGGTATTCTTTCTTATTCACCTTTTTGGCTGGATATTGCTATTCCTGTTTCTATGCTGGGTATTCTGGAGTGAAGGCCACGCAAACTGGCTTTACCTGGCAGGAATTTTAATACTCTCCAGTTTATCTGTTTTTTACAGCCACTTCTTCATTTTAACCCGTTTTTGGAATAGCAGAAAGTTCGGCCTGTATTTACTGGGCCTGACTTTGGTTCTGTTGCTGGGCCCCTTACCCTTTTTGTTGGCCTATAAGGGAGAAATAAATGACTGGTCTACTTTCCTGGACCAATTCTTTACCACTCTCTTCAGCATTGTTATCATTTTTGTAATACTGAGCTGGGTAGCAAGAGCAATAGAGAACTGGGTTATCAATGAATTTAAACGGGAACGCCTGGAAAAACAGGCGGCACAGGCAGAACTCTCATATTTGAAATGGCAAATCAATCCGCATTTTCTGTTCAATACCCTAAATAATATTCATACACTGTCATTCAAAAACTCTCCTGCTACCCCTGAAGCTATCATGCGTTTATCTTCTATGATGCGCTATATGCTTTATGAAGCAAACGCCGATACTGTTGCCCTTAACAGAGAAATTGAATACTTACAAGACTTTATCAGCTTGCAACAGCTTAGGTATAAAAAAACATCCATTGTAGACTTTGTAGTAGTTGGTGACACAGATTCCTGCCAGATCGCTCCCTTATTATTTATACACTTTCTGGAAAATGCGTATAAACACAGTCCCGCCCGCTTAAATGAAGGAGACATCAGGCTCAGCATAGAGATAAAAGAGAATAGCCTTATCTTCAGCATTCAGAACCCCACCGGAGATGGTAAAGCAGCAGCCATTCAGGAAGTTGGAGGGATTGGTTTAACGAATGTTAAAAAAAGGCTGCAGTTACTCTATCCTGGTCAACATGTTTTTGAGGTCTCCAGCTCGGAAGAATTTTTTAAAGTAGTTTTAAAAATCCACCCTCTTCATTTACAAAATCATGAACGAAAAACTGACATGTTATATAGTGGATGACGAGCCTCTTGCACAGGAAATTCTAGAGGAGTATATACTGAAAGTACCTTTTCTGAATTTAAAAGGCACTTTCTCCAGCCCTTTGGAGGCTTCTTCCACAATGGAGAAGGATAAACCGGACCTGCTCTTCCTGGACATAAATATGCCTGCTCTTGATGGGCTAAGCTTTATGCAAATGCTGAACCCCCGCCCGATGATCATCCTTACTACTGCTTATGATCAATATGCCCTGAAAGCGTTTGAGCTGGAAGTAAAGGATTATCTCCTCAAGCCTTTTTCATTTGAAAGATTTTACAAAAGTGTTTTGAGACTATACCAGGACCAAAGCAGCAAGCAATTACCGGAAAAGAAGGAGGCAGCATCAGATTTTCAAAATGAACAGGAGTATTTATTCCTAAAGGTTGGATATCGGATTCAAAAAGTTTCTATCAAAGAGATCATGATCATTGAGGGTATGAAAGATTATCTGCAGATACATACCTGCAAAGAAAAAATTATGACTCTACTGAGTTTTGCTAAAATAGAAGAACACCTTCCCTCCCATAATTTTGTCCGGGTCCACAGATCATTTATAGTTGCCATCGATAAAATTGACCATATAGAAAAAAACAGGATTAGAATAGCGGATAAAATCATACCAATCAGCGACACTTATAATGAGCACTTTTTCAGGATGTTAAAAGGATTGCATTAAAGCCTCCACTTTCACAGTAGACTGGATGCTTTTTCAGGAAAAGAGAGTTCTCCCTCAGCCAGGAGCCGCATCATTCAAGAGCTTTCCCTGCATAAGAATACTTTTTTTAAATTTATAGAGCTGGCAGTTTCGCCTGACAAAATTCCTCGGGAAATTTCCTATCAGCTCAATTACTGGCTATTAACAACTATTTGAGCATCTTTCAAACCATCTGATTTTGCAGTAGCCTTTATTTTGTCCCCATCCTTAACCCTGGAACGGATCACAACCAGGGCAAGACCATTGAATGCCTCCCGTTCATGGCTGGTGAAGGGTAGAAAAATGGTGGGGTCACCATTATCCGTGGATTCGATCTTCCCGGGACCTGATATCTCAAAAGTGATGGGATGATCTGCCCGGGTAACCGTTTGGCCTTTAGCATCAACTACATCAGGGAAAACTTGTGTATTGAATCTCCCCATCACTCAGTTCAAATTAAAAATTTCCCCTTACTCAATCCTATAATGCTCAACGGGAATTCCCGTTCTTCTCTTCTATAAATTTATTTGCCCAGGGAATAAAGTATTTGATGTTTGGGGCATCGGTATGGCCGCCATCATGTTGCCGCCAGGCTAATTCACCCTCCAGCAAACCAACATTCACATGGGGCATCTTAGCCGTTTTATAATCTTCAGTAACCCCCAGGCCTTTAGCACCTAACAGCCTAAAAACAGGTCCGGCGGCGACAGTGGCCATATAGCTGCCCTGCTGGTCGAGCCATTTAGCATCTCCCTGTTCGGGTATGCCGTAGCTAATAAAGGTAGGACGTGGAGCACATAGCGCAATCAGCTGGTGAGCATCGACTGGTAGATCTTTGGCTGTTTTAGCGCCAAAAGTAGCTTCGGCAGCGCCATACTTCAGATAGTTACCTGCCATCCAGTGGTATTCGTAACTGCTGGTTAAGCTCTCCACGGCTTCGCCAAAATTGCGGCGGTGTAGTTTTGCACCCCCCTGCCCGGAGGAGCCTATCAGGGCCACAGCAAAACGCTGATCGAATGCCATAGCGACCAGTGCTGCTTTGCCAAAGCGCGATACTCCTTCTATCCCTACCTGTTCCGCATTTACTGCCGGGTCGGTTTCCAGGTAATCCAGTCCGCGGGAGGCACCCCAGGCCCAGGCCCTCAAAGCGCCCCAGTCATCGGGCTTGCGTGGCTGTCCTTTGTTTACCAGGCCTATGATGCCCCTGGTAAGGCCGGCACCGTTATCGGCCTGGATGCTGGCTGGTTCAATAAGGGCATATCCCCAGCCTGACGCCAGCAGCTGATGGGTGGTGGGCGGATCGCCGGCTGGCGGCGGACCAAATGTGGGCACCTGAGAGGCTATGGGATTATAGGCCGGATATTGCTCAAACACCTCCTTTAGCGAAGGATCTGTTTGTACCAGCAACTCCTTTAATGCTGCATTTATCTTTTCCAGGCTTTCTTTTGGAGGCTGTGCCGGGGCAGGCAGTGCACTGCGGCCAAACATCATCAGCAGCGGTACCGGGCCTTTGGCATTGGCGGGCGTTACCACCGTCATGTTAATGTTCACTTCCAGCAAGGGGTATTCTGAATTATCTACCCGGCCCACCAGCTGTTTGGCCAGAACCGGCATCCAGCCTACCATTTCTTTTTCCTCTATCAGCACCTCCCACTTTACTTTAGGGGCATTCATAGGCACACGGCCATAGACCTCCCGTTCAAAATCTTCCACAATCTCCGGCCGCCGCTTCTCCCACCATTGGGTCGGCGTAGTAACCTTTTTCCCGTTCTTCAGGCTAAGTACCTCCGGCAGGTCTGGGTAAGGGTTTGCCAGGGCTTCGTTATAATTGGCAGCATTAGGCGCCGATTCATCTCCACTAGGTCCCGGCCGAAGCGATTTGATGCCCAGCTGCTTCATCATGTGCTGATGATCCTGCTCAGCAGTGAAGTTTACCGGGGGCGGATACTGATTGGCTGCTCCAGTGGTGGTTTGTTGCGCAAAAGCAGAAGTAACCCCAAAAGCAAGCAGGAATAATATGGATTTTTTCATAGAGGAGTAGGCTTTAGGGATTCAGGGGTAAACGATCGGTACGGAAGGGTGAAGCAGGCAAGCCTTCCTTGTTGTATAAATTAGCGCCTTCGGGGTTATTGGCCCAGGCGTAGCGCACGGCTACCGGTTTAGTCACCTTATCGCTCCAAACCACTACTTTTCCCCCTTCAATTTTAGCTTTTGCCCATACCCATTTATGATCGGCCCCGGCAATGGCGAAATACTTTAGCTCACCGCCGCCTTTGGCCATTAAGCCGCTGCCCACATTGGAAAAACTCAGCACTGCTTTATTGCCCTTTACGCTTATCGACTCGAAGATCGGACCGGAATGTACCACCCTTTTATCGCCATAGGCCACTTTCTGTGCAGCAAGGGCCAGGCGTTTTCCAACGTCTTCTTTATTCAAAGGGTGAATATCATTCCACTCCCCCACATCGATGATCACGGCCATGGCCGTATTAGGTACACTTAGGGTTTTAAGCTGTGCTTCCCTCAGTGCTGCCCATTCGCTTTCTCCGGGCTGTGAGGCAGTTTCCATAAAGTTAGCCAGTTGAACATAGAGAAAGGGAAAATTTCCCTGTCCCCATTTTTGCCGCCAGTCGGATATAAGTGTAGTAAACAGCTCCTGGTATTCCGCTGCTTCGTCGGCATTGGATTCGCCCTGGTACCAGATAACCCCTTTAATGGGGTAGTTCAGGAGTGGAGCAATCATGCCATTGTATAAGCCCACCGGCTTCCAGCGGATAAAAGTCTGGCCGGGAAGCGGATCCATGGAAGCTCCTAACTGGTATTGCCAGGGTCCTGTTAAATCCAGGGTATCACTGCCGGCTGCCAGATAATAATCCTTGTCTTCTACAAAACCTCCCCTGCCGGAGTTATTAATCACCCGCACGGCCAGTACATTCTTGCCTTCTTTCAAAATACCCGCAGGCACCTGGTACCTTCTGGGGGGATACTGGTAGCCGGTGCTGCCCACAAAGGTTCCGTTCAGGAACACAGAGTCGGCATCGACAATCCTGCCCAGCTCCAGGTAGGCTGCTTTGCCCCGCATGGAGGGGGGAACCTCAATTTCTTTTCTAAACCATACCACCCCATTCACGGAACCAAGTTCAGTATCGGCCCAATAGCCGGGCAAATTCATTGTGGGCCATCCAGAAGCATCAAACTCCTGATTGCGCCAGCGCGCTGTTGCGTTTTTATACCCGGCATCTTCCCTGCTTGATTTGGCATACCAGGCATCGCTGATGGCTCTGTCCTTTTCTTCGATCTGGCTGATCAGGTCGCTGTCCTTGAACTTTTGTGCTTCCTGATAATGATGAGGAAATGCTTTCAGCGCCTCTTCGCTGATCCAGGCCTCTACCGGAGAACCGCCCAGGCTGGCATTGATCAGGCCAATGGGCACCCGATACTTAGCATAGAGATCTTTGGCAAAAAAGTAAGCTACTGCAGAAAATTGAAGTACATTTTCCGGTGAGGCCGCCAGCCATTTTCCACTCGTCAGATCCTCCTGCGGCTGGTTAAAGTCATAACGGTCGGGCACATCAAAGTACCTGATATTCGGATTTTCTGCCTCGGCAATTTCCTTCTGGTATATAGGTGAGGCACGCTGCATGGTGAGCTCCATATTCGACTGCCCGGAACAAACCCACACATCACCAATCAGGATGTTTTTGATCGTGAGCTGATTGCTGGCCTTAATGTTCAGGTCGTAAGGTCCGCCCGCTTTCATGGAAGGCAGGTTTACGGCCCACTTGCCATCCTGGCCGGCTGTGGCAGTATGGGTATTTCCGGCAAAATCAAGCGTTAAGCTTTCGCCGGGAGCAGCCCAGCCCCACATTTTTACTTCAGTATCTCTTTGCAGTACCAGGCCATCGCTGACCAGTCGCGGAAGGCGAACCTGGCTGTTGGCATTGAATAAAAACAGGAGAGCAGCGATCAGCAGCCCCCATTTTGCTCTTTTTTTCATTATTATAAACTTAAGACGTAGCAGAGGAATAAGCTGCTTATGACGTATAGATTTGGTGATTCGTAGCATTTTTAAGTACAAAAAAATCAACGATTGCAGCTCATACCTCTTATTTTATGGCAGATGAAGTTTTGGTCTATCAAGATGCGAAAAATAAATTTAGACGGGTAGCAAAAACTCCCAATTTTACCGCCACTCACCAGATTGCAAAAAACCACCCCTCCAGACCTATATATTTTTTATATTGCTGGTAGCAGGCAGCTTGCCTGCTGTTCATTTACTGTTTCAACTCAACATCAATGCAATGCCAAGGATCATTTGCGCCTTTTTTTATATAGCTGTTGCTATCACTGCCTGTCAGTCTTCCGATATGCAGCAACAAAGCGATCAGGAGGCAACACTGGTAAATAGCCAGGTAAAAGCCCGTATTGACTCAACTTTGAAGAGCCTGGTGGATTCAGGACAGATAGCAGGCGTGTCTGCACTTATTTTTGAAAAAGACAAAGAGGTGTACTACAACGCTTTTGGTTATGCCGATCGGGAGGCTGGGACCGAAATGGATCGTAATACCCTTGTGCGGATTTATTCCATGACCAAACCCATTACGGGAGTTGCACTGATGCAGCTTTATGAGCAGGGAGCCTTTCAGCTGGATGATCCGGTTGAAAAATACGCTCCTGAATTTGCCAATGTGAAAGTATTTGCTGGTGTAGATGCTTCCGGAAATACAATACTGGAGTCCCCGCAACGTGCCATTACCATTCGGGACCTTACCCGCCATACGGCAGGCTTTGCCAAAGAGGATCATCCTCAACTGGGTGAGCTTGTAAAAAAAGCCGATGCAATGAACAAAGAGAACACCCTGGCCCAAATGGCAAAAAAACTGGGCAGCCTGCCTCTTGCCTTTCATCCGGGTGAGGAATGGTCGTATGGCGTTAGTGTGGATGTTCAGGCCTTTCTGGTGGAACGCCTGTCTGGAAAGCCCTTCGATCAATATGTAGAGGAAAATATTCTGGATCCACTGGGGATGGAGAATACCCGATATGTACCCCGAGACTTTACGAAACTTGCCGCCATGTACCGCATGAGCGAGGACGGACAGCTCGGCAGGATTCCCGACGAAGAGGCCAATGCCTTCAACGGCAGGCCCTGGCCCCTAAAACCCGGAGGCTGGGGATACACCTCTACCCTGGATGATTACATGCAATTCGCACGCATGCTGGTGAATGGGGGCACACTTGGGGAGGCAAGAGTCCTGAAGCCGGAAACTGTAAAATTGATGGCTACCAATCATTTGTCTGACAGTGTTAGCGAACGCATGTGGCTGCCAAGCAAAGGCCGGGTGGGCTTTGGAATTGACTTTGCGGTGCGCCTCTTTCCACCGGCGGATCAGGAGGAGAATCATGGTATGGTGGGTGAATTCTTCTGGGATGGTGCAGCCAGTACCCTTTTCTGGGTAGATCCTGAAAACAAGCTCACGGCCGTGCTGTTCGTGCAGGTTTTCCCCTTTGACCGCGCCTTGCACAAAAAATTCAGGGATGCTGTTTACGGAAACTATAAAGGCCCTGTATCCACAGCTTTAGAGAAGCAGTAAATTTTCTGCAATCATTAACTTATTCTCATAAACAAAGAGCCTCTTATGCACATGATCCAAAAAACAATAGCAGTATTCCTGATGGTACTGATGGCTACCGGCATCTGCCAGGCACAGTTTATAGACTCCTTCGAGGATAACAAACTTGAAGGCTGGCTCTTTTTTCCGGGCGATGGGAATGCCAGCATAGACTTTGTGCCAAAGCAGGGATATGCCACTATGGTGGTAGATGCCAGCAAGGACAGGCATAACGCTTACTGGACCATCATCAAGCGTAATGTTGCTCCCTTCCTGAAGCTGGAAAAGCTAAAAGATCCTGCCTTTGAATTGCGGGTGGAAGCCAGGGTGCGAATTCCAAGGGCACCGCGCAGGCTTAACATCATGGTCAATACCCAAAAAACCACAGACTTTCACCACGACTTGATGGAGTTTGACATTCCGGATACCAGCTGGCATGTGATCAGCATGACCACCAGAAACCTGGATGCAGTTCCGGGCGATTCGCTTTTTGTTCAGTTAGGGGTAACCGATTTTGGATTAGGCCAGTACGAGGTGGATGTGGATTATTTTAAAGCTGACATTGTGAACACCAAAAAGGCTGATCCGGATAAAGGCCTTAGGGTGCCTTATCATCCGCCTATTCCAGACCTAAATACATTTTCGAACCACCTGAACGTAACCCACGACGCCCTGATCAACCTTGATTTTCCCGAGGTAAACTTTAATGACTGGCAGGTAAAAGAGAAAGGGGGTAATGCAAGGATTTTAACCGTGAACGGAAATCAGTGGGCAGTTTTACGGTGGGATCTTAAGCAATTTAAAAACCAGAAAGCACAGGGAGCAGCTGTACTGGAGTTAACCACCCAGTCGGTTTCAAAAGGCGGCAACTACATAGAAGCCTACGGACAGGATTATGGGATGGAATTTGGCAAAATCAGAGTGATTGAGATCTTAGGCGGAGATCCCGACTGGGAACAGGGAAAAGTTACCTTCAACAGTTTGATGCAGGGCAAGCCTTATGAGGAGGTCTTTAATGAGCAAATGATGTACGACACGGAGATGGCAGAGCAAAACGGGGATAAAACGTATATCACCATTTCTGAACCGGTATTGCAACGCCTGTTGGATGGAACAACAAAAGGTTTGCTCATCCGTCCGCTGGGTGCTATAGATGCCTCCTTTTATGCATCTGAAAATGGAAAAGGAATGGACGGTCCAAAAATCCATTTCAACACTAAAAAATGAGGAGGTATTTCCTTATTCCAGAAGCAGTTCAATCACATTAAACTACTTCTAAATAACTCCTATATTACTATAACGCTGGCTCCTCCTCCTCTGCAAAGAGATGCTGGAATTCAGGGCATGCAAAAAGGGTTTATGCAGTAAGATGAGTCTGATTTCAACACCAGCATACTTTTAAGCAGCTGTTGATGATGAAGTTTTTGCCTGTAGTAGTTATTCCACTTCCTTTTTAGTTACCCTGTCAGCTAATGGGCCCGTCCAGGTGGTAACAACATCTCACAGCCCAGGAAAGGGCATTTATGATGGGCGCAGGTAGTGCTTTTCCCGGATGTTTATTGAAAACTCTGAAACAATTCTGTCTACTTAAGATTTTATGATAACTACTGTTGTTAATTGTTTTTAAGGCAATGACCCATAAGAATTAAACAAACGCTATGTTGTGTTTAATTAACATAACTGACAATAAGCTAGCAGACTGGATGTTTGGCCGGGATTTTCAGCAGTTGATCAGGAAGGCAGAGCACAAGTTATTTGTGGAAGAGAGCCATGAAAAGCAAACAGAGCTAAGAGAGCTCATCGGCAAACTTTCCAATTTGGTTTATCCAGAGCCTGGCCAGATTAGACTCACCAGTCATTACTATCTGATTTATGAGTTAATTGCCTAGCACTCCACACCAGAATCGGCTGAATTCAGCACCGGCTGAAGGATGTGAGGGCGCTGGCTTTATTCTGTGTTACCTGCAGTTTAATTTATTTTTATATGAAGTGAGCCAACATCATTCGATGGAAAATAGGTTTGTAAGGAGTTGAATCTTATGTTATCAATCCAATAGGTGTGCCCACAGCACTCTTCATTTGTCTCCCGAAAGTTCACAGTAAATGAATCTTTCTTTTCCCCATCTAACAGCAAATCATAATGATTGACATGTCCGTTCAGATCAACTAGCAGGACTTCATCTACAGACGTTATCTTAGCACTAACAATCTGATATTCAACTCCCTGCTGATCTACAACAGCTATATCGGATACTTCGTATTGATTTGTTCCATCAAAAATAACATCTGCCCCTGAGGCGTCAACTAAATTAAATCTGAATTCTGTGGAATGTTCGCAATCTGGAGACAGACATTTATCATCAGACCAGCAACCAACGCAAAAAAGTAGTATTGTTAGTAAAGGGGCTTTTCTCATGGCTATTTCAGGTAACGTCTGTTGAATATGAATATAGCAAGCGCTGCTCACCGCTGTGTCTATATGGGCAATAAGGTAGAAGTTTTCTAGTTCAATGGCTAAGAGTACGTACAGCCTGTTATTGCCAGCTGTTTTTCATTAATGTATTCATTTAATGCACTTGCACCTGAAAACCGTCTATGTTTCATGAGGATGAGACATCAATCATCAACTGTTACTATTTCAAATTCTACCCTACGATTGATGATCCTGCTTGCTTCAGATGTGTTTTCGAGTAGTGGAAATTTGTCACCCAAACCTTTATGATCAATCCTGGTTTCTTCAATCCCATTATTAATCAGCCACTCCCTGACCTTCTCCGCTCTTTCACTTGATAATTCTTGGTTATAAAATTCAGTGCCCGCATTATCGGTATGACCTAAAATAAGAATGTGAGCTGAGGGATTATTTTCCAGATAACTTAGTAATCTTTCAAGCTCTGGAATAAAAGAATTTTTAATTACTGATTTATCTAGATCGAAACGAATACTATTTAAGATGTATCTCTTTCCCTCGATCACTTTCTCTAAATTAGTTTCCTCAAAGGCATTATCAGCTACCATTTTTAATTCTCCCTCATTTGACCTACACCCGCAGGCTTCCAATGAAGCCACCTCAAATAACTCCAGATCATCTAATAGATAATAAGCAGATCTGTTTATGTCTAATTCACTGTGCTTTTCCGGTACAAGAGGATTTACTGACAACTCGTCTAAACTACTAAAGCGCCCCAATGTGATATAAGCCTCATTACCTGATGCTGTAAAAGCCTTGCAGATAGGCATCCACAGTTTTGGGCTTATTTCTAAATTAGAAAAAGATAAGGTTGGGATTCCCGGGGATTGTTCATAGCTATATCGAACAGCGTTTTCAGTAAAAAGTACTTCAAAGCGATCTATATGATAGCCTGCATTCTGTGAAAGTGCAATCTTGGCTTGAAAGCAATAGTGTTTGCCTTTTTTAAGCCTCTGAACCAATTTAGATTGTATACTTTCCTTGTAATCATTTAGATATTCTGGCTCTTTATCCTCATGAGAGAGTAGAGATCCTTGAGGTGCTCTTTTTCTTCCCCGATAGAGTAATAAGCCAATATATCCATTTGTCTCTTTTTCTTCTGGTTCAGTCTCAAAATGTTCCGGTATACCAGCCACCCCTCTGTATTGGTGGTAATAATCAGGAGTTGCCATGTCAGGAGAATGCCAGTAGGGAATAAGTTCCTCAATCTGATTTTTCCCTTTATTAATTACGGAAACTGGTTTGAAAAAATATTGATCAAATGAAGGATTTGGTATTAAATTACCTCTACCGTCTTTACTGATGTAGAATAGAGTATCTCCTGATTGCTTACTTAGAATAATCTTACCTATCAGGGATTTATGTTCAAAAATTTCTATTTCAGAATAAATCAGTGTATCATTATTATATTGTTCCGTCCGATAAAGAACACCATCTTCATTAAAATATTTCCATTCTCCCTCTTTGAAGATTGCTATATCACATCTTCTTACTTTTTTAGTATAGTTTTTGATTTCTGCCACCACCCCTGACGGATAGTAGTAAATCCACTTTCCAAATTTTCGTTTTTCATAATTCGTAATATAGGGGTACTTATTTTCATGCGTAGTACACTTGATGTATTTTCCCTTATATTTAACTTGCCCATTAGGATGGTATTCCTTTGCTTTTTCTACTTGTGAATAGCCTGGTGATACTGCCATGAAGTACACAAACAAACTGATTAAGGGAAACCATCTAACAGATTGAAATATCATTGATTAGCTAGTTTAAACTGATCTATTGCTGGCAACATCTAATGAATAAAGCAGGCGCTCATTCACTGGCACTCGCTGAAAGCAAGCAAAGCTAACTGTCTGCACAAGAATAGCTTATAACCGTGAGAGTACTTGTTTTTATTTTGTGGTTATGCCTCGTTTATACTTTTATCTTTCATGCCCGATAATATTGCCAATAGTCATTTCGAAATAATTACAGCTATTGAACAGGTTCTTTATTATTTGCGCATCAGCCCGTATGAGGTCAAAAAGTCTTCTGTTTTTGATGTTACCGGTGGTAATCAATAGCAGTCTTTTTGGCTGCTGCAATATCATGTGAGAGTGGTAAAAATCAGAGTCTTTTGTAATGATAATCAGATTGTGCTGATCGGCATATAATGCTATTTCCTTATCAGTGCTTTCATCTCCATCTGGAAGTGAGTCCAAATAGATAGCATCAAGTCCGGCTATGTTCAGAATTTCACAAAGTTTTGCAGGCAATAGAACTCTACTAGGAACTTCATGCAGTTTTAATATAGGTCTTCGTTTTGGTCAACCTAGCTGCATAGGCCAAACAGGCGTAGATGTTCTCACGCTCCAGTGCTGGATAATCCTCCAGGATCTCCTGTTCAGTCATGCCAGATGTAAGCAGGTCCAGAATTAAATCTACTGGATACCTTTTATTCCTGATGGTAGGCTTACCATGGCAAATATCAGGATTCAGTGTGATTCTATTTAGCAAATCTTCCATGACTAAATCTACGAAATTTTCATCAAGGTCGTTCTCCCTACAATGAGGCATAATAACTGGACGTACGCCACTGTGGAGAATATTTTTGTTTGATCCAGATCCTAACATAAGTTGTTCCTGACCGAAATCCAAACCGCCTAACAGGCATTATATACTCTAAAAGCAGTTTGATTGACATACCTTGCCCGCCGTAGCGGTATAGATTCCTGTTGTTTAACTGCTGTTGTACCCCCGCAAGGTTTGGAGGTAACGCAGATCCGGATCATTCTCTAAAAAAATAGTCTCTTGTAACCGCTTTGTTACGCATCGGTAGCTTTGGATTGATGTTGGTCAACATATTAAGTCTTCCTTTTTGTATTTTCATACAGCTAACCTAAGCTCGATGACGACAGGGCTTGAGTAGAAGCAGCTGCCACCATTCTAACAGACAGTTTGTTCCACTTAATCAGGACTGCAAGATCCTATATGCCGCTAAACTCTCTGAATTTTATGGTCTGTCGCTGGCTAATTTCAATTTTACTCCCGCCGTGGAGGGTCACCAGCAGGGTATTGCTGAAGTAAGGCTGAATATCTTTGATGAAGTTGAGATTGATGATCTGTTTGCGGTTTGCCCTGAAGAAACTGGATGATGGCAGGCGCTCTTCCAGGTAGGTCAGTGATCTGTGCATCAAAGGCTTTTGATCCTTAAAAAAGATCTGGGAATAGTTGCCGTTACTTTCAATCAGGTAAATATCCGAAAGCTGCACTAAAAAGCATTTATCACCGTCTTTCACAAATATTCGCTTATCCAGGCTTAGCTGCTGCTCCCCATTGCCTGCTTTGGCTTGTGCTATCGCTTTTTGGGAACGCTGCAGCGCCTCTGCCAGCCTGTGTGGGTTAATGGGCTTGAGCAGGTAATCCAGTGCATTGAATTCAAATGCCTTGATGGCAAACTCATCATAAGCTGTTACAAAAATAACCTGTGGTATGTGCTCAAGCTCTTCCAGCAGTTCAAAGCCATCCTTACCGGGCATGTTGATGTCCAGAAATATCAGGTCCGGCTTTTTTTCATTCACCAGATCTACCGCTACTCCGGAATTTTGAGCAGTAGCGATGATATTGCAAATGGGATGGACTTTCAGCATCAGGGCGAGTTCTGAAATAGCCAGGGGCTCATCATCTATAATAATGGCGGAAAGTTGAGTCATCACTTGAAGGTTTTACAGATCTTTAAATTAGCATTTTTAGGTCACAGCATCTCAATAGACAGCGCTGTGGCATCTATTCCGGCTTGTCTGGATTTTCTTTCGCCCTCTATCGAAACCCTGGCAATGACCGTATGCTCCTTTCCATTCCTAATGGTAAAACTAGCTTTGTTTCCATAGAGCCCGGCAAGTCTTTCCTGTACATTCTTCAAGCCAATCCTGTTTTCTGCAACGGGCTGATAATAGCCGGGATTGCTAACCTCAACCTCCAGCTTAGCATCCTGCTGCCTTGCCTTTACCGTTACTTTTCCGCCCCATATCTGGTGGGATATTCCATGTTTGATTGCATTCTCCACCAGGGTAAGAATCAGGGCAGGAGGAATCATCGCGTTTGCTGCAGTTTTATCAACCACCAGTTCATATTGCAGACGATCATCGAAGCGGATCTTTTCCAGCTCAAGGTACTTTTCGACCTCTTCCATTTCATGGCTAAGCCTGATCAGCGTCTGCTTTTCGTAATTGAGCGAGAAGCGTAGCAGCTCGCTTAGCTGAATGAGCGCTCCCCGTGCCTTTTCAGGCTCAATAGATATCAGGGCCTTGATGCTGTTCAGAGCATTAAACAGGAAGTGGGGGTTTAACTGTGATTTAAGCAATTCCAGCTCCGAAGTCTTTACCAGATTAATGGCCTGCAATTTTTCATTCCGGATAGTATTGTTCTGCTCCATAATCCTGTACAGGAAGTAAAACAAAATCCAGGGTGTGGTAACCTGTATCCAGTTCATGCTAAGGCCCAGGTAATACACTAAAATATTGGGCACATCCGGAGATGCTTCACTATCCATATAAATTGACAACACCAGCGAAAACAGGCCCAGTATACAGGCAAAGCCCAGCACAAGCCCGATTCCAATAGACACAATTTTCTGTGCAGACTTTTCGAAAACTTTACTTTTTCTTAGCCACAGGTGCAGGAGGTGAGAAACACCTATTCCAAATGCCACATGCAGAAAGAAAAAAACAACATAATCCCAGTTAAACTTCCCCACAATAAAGAAGGTGTAGTTAATCACCTCCCGTAAAGCCATTGCGCTCCAGCCCAACAGCTGCCCCATCCAGTAAATCTGCGTTTTTTTCACGCTAAACGTTGTTATTAAGGTTATGCATTGATAGAATCAGGCAGCAAGCCGGCTGGCTGGTGCTGTTACTATTTTCCGGCCGTTTGTATCACCTGGCTCAGGTTGCCATCATAGTCTTTGCGCAACTGCAGGGCCTTTTCAAGTGCCTTTTGGGTATGGAGCAATTTGATTTGTGCAGTTTCTTCTGAAGGAGTTGCAGTTTCGAGTAAAATACCGGCCACCTGTGCCGGTTTAAGCCGGGGGTTCAGTGCCATTATTTTTGCTGCCGCATTGGCTACCTGTGGTGAAGACATAGAAGTACCGCTGAATTTAATCCTGTCGCCACCCGGTACAAAGCTTTCAATTTCATACCCATTGGCATACAGATCCACACTTTTCCCTTCTGTAGTAAAAGAGGTTCTTTTGCCCAAGCTGTTTACTGCACCTACCGTCAGCACATTTGGCAGATCAATACTGGCCGGAATATACTCCATAAAGTTGGCGTCATTGTTTTCATTGCCCGATCCGCACACAAACAGGATCTCGGGCGCCGATTTCATAGCCTCCTGCATGGCTTTTTTCTCCCTGGCAAACCATTGCTGCGCCATTGCCTTCCGTTCTTCCTGGTCCTTCCCTATCCCGTACATCGTTAAAATGCTTTCATAACCACCTGCACTATACCGCCAGCTCATGTTCACCACTTTTACGCCATTCTTTTTAAAATAGGCAATTACATCCTTATACATTTCTGCTACAGCGGCCTGTCTTTCTTCAGTAGGGCATTCAGGTTTGAAACCTGTATCATAGCTTAAGCGGGCGTACATCATCCGGATAAAAGGGTTTCCTTCTGCCACGATGCCGGCCACATGGGTACCATGACTATACACACTGTACCAGCTAAGGTCTTCCTGGAATGTAATCACTTCATCTGCTTTTAAACCGGCTACTTTTTGTTGTAATTCCAAAGCCTCCGGGCTCGATATACCAGACTGCATATCAAAAGAACCTTTTGCCCAGCGCTGCAGATCAGCAATCTTATGTACCGGTTCACGCTCTTTCAGCAGTGATCCTGTTGTTCTTTCCGATTTAAAATCGAAGGCAATGCCGTGCACATCATCAACATAACCATTTTTATCATCATCAATTGCATTGCCTGCAACTTCTTTTGCATTTACAAACAGCTTGTTGGGGTAGAGCCCCGTATCGATTCCGGTATCCCACACCGCTACTTTTATAGGTGCTGCTTTCGCAGTGGCTTTGACCTGAACATCTCTTTCTGCCCATATATTGGCAAGTGGTGCTTTTTGTTCTGCAACCGCTGTATGCTGCTCCAATACTTTAAGCATTTCCTCTTTGATGGGCACCATCAAAGCAAAAGAGCTTTTTGTGGAAATCAATGATAGCGGAACCCCTTCCGGCACCTGTCCTCCACCATTGTCGATATAAGGCTGTAGCTGGGTAGCCAGAACTGATTTGGTAGCTTCAGGATTCATCATACTAAGGGTGGCCCTGGTTTTTTCTGCAAACTTACTGCGGTATGCTGCCGGTACGGATTGCACTGCCTCTGCATAATTTTTGGCAAAGGCTTTCCTGAAATTATCATCCACGACTGTACCCACTTCTGCACGGGTCTTCATGTAAGAAGTAATAGTTAGGCCGGTGGTTGTTTTCTCTTCCTCCTTATCCTCAAGCGCTACCAGAAGTTTTACCTTCTCTAATGCGTCTCTATCCCTGCCCTCCCAAATGTCCAGCATCATAAGTGTGGAATAATACCCTTTTAAAGTGGCTTTGTCTTGTATGTCATAGGTAGCCAGATCGTTTTCCAGGTTTTTTGAGATCTGGTCCGCAAGCTTCTTCAGCAGCTCATCATCGTTATAAATATCCATTACATTGCCGCTAAGGGCTATTGTCCGCCTGGGCAACTGGTCTGCACTGGTAATTTGCTGTTTGTCCTGAGCCAAAGCTGTGTTTACCATTACCCCCAATGCGAACACTGCTATTATCAATCCCCTTTTCATGATTATTTTAGTTTTGTTGAAGACTAAGGTGAAGAACAAGAGAAAATACCAGCCAAAAAACCAGTTTTATATAGTCGCAGAAAAGAGGGGATGACCGATGAGAAACTGTAAATGATGCTTTACTAAAACAGAAGAAATGCTTCTCATATAAAGGGAAACTTAAGAGAACACCTGTGTATGGAGAGGCTTTGCAACCACATATAAATGCTTTGTATGTAATTTCCTGTACATGCCCGGGGGTATGCCCGCCTGCTTTTTAAACACCTTGCTGAAGGTACATTCATCACTAAAACCACAAATGGCTGCCACCTCTGCCAATGGATAGTTTTGGTTCACGATCAACTCTTTTGCCTTTTCCACCCGTAATTGGGTAAGGTACTGGTAGGGAGAGGAGCCAAAGCATGAGGTAAAGCAACGAATAAAATGAAACTCGGAAAACGAAGCGTGCTTCGCTACCTCCTGAATGTTAAGGGGTAAATGCAGCTGGGCATGCAAAAACTCCTTTGCAGTTTGCAGTCGCAGGTAGATTTCTTCCCTGGTGCATTTTTTACGACTGCTAAGCCTGCCTTTTCTTTGGTGGTGCTGGTGCATGATTCTGCCTGTCTCCAGGCTTAGCGCATAAAACAGCTGGTTAAGTTCTTCTGAACTTATTTCTTCATCCCTGTACTTTGCTAAAGCCTGCATCTGAATAGCAAAGAAATCTTTTTCGAACATATATTTTCCCTGCTTTAGCTCGTTCTTCACAACCTCATCAAGTCCTTCCAATAAGCGCTCTTCTTTGTGTAAATAGGAGCTTAGGGCTTTGCGGACGAGCAGTTCATCCAGGTACACACAAAATCCATCTATGGCACTTTTGTGCTTCAGGTCGTAGCCTACCAGTTGTCCGTGTCCTGCAAGAAAATACTCTCCGGGGCCTACGCTGTAAGCCTTCTTTCCTACAATATATCTTTCCCTTCCCTTTAGGGGTGCTTTGATAGAAAAGCCAAAGCTTTCCCTTTCAGTCTCAAAGGTTTTAAAGGAAGAGAAAATCATCCTGTTTAATGGCACCTGTGCAGGGGTTTTCTGCGCCATGTCATTGATATAGTAGATGTTTTGTGCAGGCATACTAAAAGCATATTAATAAGCTCAAGTTGAAATAATGAGCAACAATCAACAAGTGTATACATGATGAATGGCTTTATTTTGGGGTTGAGTAAGGAAAATTTAATAGAAATTAATGCCCAAAAGTATTTATCTGTCCCGGACGCCATTTGGATGGAGAGGCCCCCTCCTGTTAGCCGTGTTAATGCTGTGGGCAGGTTTTGCCGGCTCACTGGCCTATGCCCAACAGGAAGAAGGGATCACCACCATTATAGTCATCAGGCATGCAGAAAAAGCAGATGAAGCAGGGAACAGTTACCCCGGCTTATCGGCAGCAGGTTTAAAAAGAGCCCAAAAAATTGCTGAACTGCTAAGCCAGGAAGCAATTACGGCTGTTTACGCAACCCCTTACCAGCGCACAAAGCAAACCGTTATGCCTTTGGCTGCAGCGCAAAAAATCAGCATTCAGGAGTACTCCCCCATCGATGAAAAAGCCTTTAAGGCTATGCTGGAAAGTAATACAGGAGGCAAAATTGTGATCTGCGCACACTCCAATACAGTACCTGTGCTCTTAACCTATTTTACCCGGACGCAAAACTTCACAACACTCGCAGAGCAGGAGTATGACAAAGTTTTCATCATCAGTAAAAGCAACTCAGGAGCATCTTCCACCCTAAAACTGGTGGTAAAGTAGAACAGGCAAACCGGCACAGGCCCTTCTGTAAATCATCAGCTACGACTTCTCTCATATCTAAATAAGGTACCATGAAAAAGCAGCAACAGCCCGATGTTAAAAAGATCATCATACTGGTGATCGCAGGCATCACCATGTTGATACTGGGCATACTCACAGGGCGGTATATTTTATAGACTTCTGAATTAATTCATTCACCTATATAACCATTTAGCCATGCGTTCCATAGCCATCTTCTTAAGTACTGTACTGATTTGCATACTCAACCTCTGTGCTGCACAAGCCCAGGAAATTGCCTATCGCTATGCGGTAGATCTCACCAGGGCAAAAAATGATCAGCTGGAGATAACCTTAAAAGCACCTCCTGTTAAGCAGAGAACCATTACCTTTTTTATGCCGAAGATAATTCCAGGTACTTATGCGGTAAGTGATTACGGCATGTTTGTATCAGCGCTGAAAGCCTTTGATAAAAAGGGTAAGCAGCTACCTGTGCAACAAACCTCTGTTAACTCATGGCAGATCAGCAAAGCAGATAAACTGGTTAGTTTAACCTATACCGTAGATGACATAACGGATACCGGGCTAGACAACAATGTGTTTATGATGGCCGCCTCCAACATTGAGGAGGGAAAGAACTTCGTGATACAGCCATCAGCTTTTTTCGGGTATTTTGAGGGCATGAAGCAGCTTCCTTTTGAGGTAAGCATTACAAAGCCACAGTCTTTTTACGGCAGCACCGGGTTAAGCCCCCTAAGCACCTCAGCAGATAAAGATGTGTACAGAACAAAAAATTACGATCTGCTGATAGATGCCCCCTTCATGTACAATGTACCGGATACTACCTTTGTGAAAGTAGGCAACACCGATGTTTTGATCAGTGTCTATGCCCCTGGCAAAAAAGTAACTTCTGCCTACCTGGCAAAGCAGTTTGAAAAAATGCTCCAGGCGCAGAAGCGCTATCTGGGTAATACACTTCCTGTAAATAAGTATGCATTTATCCTGTACTTCGCCGATCCCAAACAGGCAAACCCACGGCAGGGAGCCCTGGAGCACAATCAGTCTTCTTTTTATTATTTCTCAGAAGCGCCGCAGGAAATACTGGCGCCGCACCTGATCGATATTGCAGCACATGAGTTCTTTCATATTATTACGCCGCTCACCATCCACTCGAAAGAAATTGCAGACTTCAATTTTAATGAGCCTGTACTATCCCAGCATTTATGGCTTTACGAGGGTGTAACAGAGTATGCTTCAGATCATGTACAGGTAAGAAGCAACCTCAACTCGGCTGATGAGTTTCTTGCCAAGCTTGCCGAAAAAATTAAGATCTCACAGGGCAAATACAACGACACTTTGCCCTTTACAACCCTAAGTAAAGAAAGTGCAGGCAAGTGGGCAGCAGAATATCAGAACGTATATGAGAAGGGTGCTCTGATTGCAGCCATGCTTGATATCAGGTTGATAGAATTGAGTGAGGGAGCGCTGGATCTGCAGGATCTGATGTTAACCCTAAGCAATACCTACGGCATGGACAGGCCCTTTGAAGATGATCAGTTATTTACACAAATTGAAGCGCTGACTTATCCTGAAATTGGCGACTTCTTTAGAAAACATGTAGCTGGCAACCAGCCAATTCCTTATCAGGAATATTTTGATAAAGTGGGTATCGTGCTTAAGAAGGAACCTAACAGAAAAGCCGCTACCCTGGGAAATATTGGCCTCATCTTTAACCAGGAAAAGCTGTTGCTGGAGGTAAACAACACCGACAAGCTGAATGAATTCGGAAAAGAAATGGGTTATAGAAAGGGCGACCTGCTTGTAAGCCTGCAGGGAAATCAGCTGCTGCCAAACACTTTAAACGAGCAGTTATCGGAATACAACAAAAACACAAAAGAAGGCTCAACAGTAGCAGTTAAGGTGCTAAGAAAATCCCATAGCGGAGATTACCAGGAAGTAGTGCTAACGGCACCAGCACTTTTGATCGATGTGCACGGCCCTACAAGCTTAACCATTAACCCCGATGCCACAGCGCAGCAACGTAAATACAGAGCCGTGTGGTTAGAGCAAAACCCGGTACTCATCTCTCCCGATGATGTAAAATCTGCAGAGGCGGTGGTAAAAACACTTTATGAGGTGATATCAGGCCCTGCAGGACCCAGGGATTGGGACAGGTTCAATGGCTTGTTCAAGCCAGATGCACTAATGGCCGCAATGGTCCCTTTACAGGATGGGAAGCTGGCATTCAAAGCTTTCAAACCCAATGAATACAAGGAAATGAACGGCCCCTACTTTTCAAACAATGGCTTTTTTGAAGAGGAAATTGGCCGGGAAATAAAGTATTTTGGAGAAATGGCGCATGTGTGGAGTGCATACCACTTTAAACCTGCCCCAGATGCCAATCCTGAACAGAGAGGCATTAACAGCATCCAACTCGTGTACGACCAGGGCCGCTGGTGGATCAGCAACATTTTATGGAATGCAGAACGAAAAGACAACCCTATTCCTGAAACACTGATCAGCACGAAAAAACCTGATACTATGCCCTAATCAGCAGTAGAGTTTTTTACATTGTGAAGGGCCATTATTGTTAGCTGTAGATTGTAAAGACCTGTTTTTCAAGCCTGGTATTGTACGAGAAAGTATAGTACCAGGCTTGATAAATTTTAGTCGCTCCGGAACAGAACAATCCTATAAAATCAACATGATAGAGAGGTCTGCGGGAACACCTGGTGCTTTGCCAAATCAAATCCGCGCCGGCGGCCCGATCAGAAATCAATAAAGATGAGCATAAGCTGCTCCATGCATAGTTCTCAGGTCTTGTATGTTGATGAGAATCAAATTGGTGCAGTATTAATCCGGGGCACCTGTTAGAAGGCGTTCGAGCCTGGTTGTATTAAAATGATTGGGGTGCTGAGTGATCTCACGTACCTGTAGAGTATATTAAATCGCTTAGCGGTTGCTAACTACCTTTATTACCACACATTGGAGACCAGAATTTAATTATGAATGATCCTGCATCAATCAAAATACATTTAATCCTGCTACAGCCTGTCATTACTTATATTTTAATTAGGGAGGCTTTCTGTAACCACTCTTCTGGCTGAACACGCTTAAACAGGAACATACCTGCTCCAAAACAAAAAAGAGCTATGGCAATCACAACGGCAAGGGTGAGTAAAATGGTGCTTTGAGAGGGTTCTGAACGGGCTACTACTTCTTCTTTTAAGTCATAAGCAGCATTTGTGAAGTCGATCAGAAAGTGGATAAAAGCTGGAACCAGGATATTCCTGGTCCTCAAAAATAAGCATGCAAGCAGAAACCCAATTCCGATTGCATAAATAACGGTGTAGGTAACACCCCAGATATTCTCGGGATGCCTGATCAGCCCAACTAAATGTACAAGACCGAAAAGCAGTGAAGACAGACAAAGCGCTTTAAAAACCGGGCGTTTTTTGCCGGCATAATGAATGATAAACAGGGGAAAAACAATCCCTCTAAAAAGAAGCTCTTCTAAAATACCAACAAAGGCCTGGCTTATGCCAAACAACACCAGTTTGTGAATCTGCGTTTCCAGATAAATTTCATAGCTGGAATACGACAAGACTAAAATCACTGCTACAGCGATAAAGAATAGGGATAGATTGGTAATAGTAAAGGATGGATACAGGCCGTTGAACTGAGAAAAACCTTTTCTAATCATAAAGTACACCAGGCCAATGATGATCAAAAATCTAAGGGTTGACGCAGCAAGCAGTTTGCTTATTAGTTTATTTTCATAAATATTAAACAGGCTGGCCTCTAAGGGTACTGTTAACATCAAAACCAATAGCGTTGCAATAATAAGCGCTAGTGAATATCCAAGTGCTTTTGTCATATGATTCTGATGATCGGTTAAATATCCCGCTGCCTGACCTGCAGAGCCTCCCTTTGGGGCGCTCCCTTTTATAAATGCAAGGCAATTTTTAATGTGATGCCAATGATCAGAACTTATGGCTCATCACCATCTTCACTTTATTTGCCTATTTAAACCAAATTTAGGTCCTTCACAACATTTGCATTTGTCAATTCCTGCTAAATTTTATACTTACCTAATTCCTGAAAACTGGTACTTAAAGGCATCATGTCAATAACTGGCTATAAATTTTAAACAATATTCAAAATCAAAGGGTGGTTGCTGGTATCTTTTGTAGAATCATAGTTTAACCAATCAGATATTGAAAATATTGAAGCAGGTGGGAAGCTTCTGGGAGATGATGGAGACGCTGGGCAAGGAGTAGTAAATTAGCAGATTCCATATCAATGCCAAAAGGAGTGCTTTTTCGCTATACTACAAGGCTTATTACTATTTTCTCTTTATTGCCTTCACCACATAATACATCCAGCCATGGCAATGATCCGAAACCTGTTCTTCTAAGCAAATAGCATCTATTATTTTCTGATAATCATCCTCAAAATACATAGCCTGTTCATACAACTCTAAACTTTCAGCCGGTTCATACACCTTTCCTTTCTGGTATTCCGCCAAACCTGCTTTTGCCCGTTCATGGTCCAGCTTCACCTTAGAATTAACCCACTCCCGGTGCTGCTTTTTGCCTGTGGCATAATCATTTACAAAATCCACGGATTTCTTTATCGAACTCTTGTTTGCCGACACATGGGTAAAAGGATTAAACTGTTCGGCGAATTCAGATTTAAACTGATCATAAACAATCCCCAGCAAGATCAGGGGTTTTAAGCCGCTTACATGATACGCCAGGGCATCACGTTGCTCTAAGTCATAGGAACTCCCATCGGACCTAAGCGAGTGATTGATATACTCCCTGAACTTTTGTAACGCATATTGTTTATAGGATTCGTCGTTCAGAATAATACCGCTGTATAAAAGCAATTTTATTCTTTTGGTCTGCCAGTTGTTCATAGGAACTCCCTGACGGTTTATTTCCGCATCGGCTACCTCCCCGATCCAGCCATCTACTTTTTCCTGTTCCTGCCGTGTGAAATTTTCTCGGGTAATGTAGTAGGTGAGGTAAATAGCCTCCAGCTTGTTTTCATTTATGGGATTTCCAGTTGCCTGATAGGTATTGGTCCAGGCAACTACATACTCCTTTATCTTCTCCTGGTAAACCGGCTCCCGGGTAATAATCCAGGCATAATAAAAATGCGCGAGCTTTCTCATATCCATCAACGATGCTACCGTTTTCACCCGGTCCGGATGATTATTCAGCAAGCCCTCGTAATGGATCACTGCTACAGGGCTTGGGGCATCTTTAAGATACTGTTCGGCCTGGGCCTGAATGTCCAGCCACTTTCTACGGGCATCTGAATTTTCCCGTACATACTGCCTCAAATCATTTCTGGCATGCTCATTCATGAAGATGGCTTGCCAGGTATATATATCTGAAAAACCTTTTGCTGGATACTGCAGGCAAATCATCATCAAGAATAAAAGAACAGATATGATATTCTTTCCGATAATCATTCCTGAATGCTTTGTTTAGTAATCATACTAGCTTAGACTTCAGCAGTGTACAAAAAAAAATTGCCTATGCAAAGTACCCAGGCGGTTTTTAGTATTTGGAGTGGCAGCGGCCGGTGCCGCGGAAATCGAACCATCCCTGTAGGTAAAAAGTGGCTTTATATGTATTTAGAAACCAATTTTGAGACTGAAAGCTGGCAAGTTGTATTTACTGGACATACTGAAGAAAGGCAGGCATGCTGCCAGAAAGATAAAGCGAGCCAGAATACTACTTTTTATCAGTAAGAGTAAATACTAGGGAAACTGCCGCTAAGGCAGATGTGGTATTGTTCTGAATGCCTGTATTTTTGATCTTCATTCTACTAGCTGATTTTCCCCTACAGCTTTTTTCTTGAGCTGGAAACATATTTGTGCCTGATGGTGCTGAAGCACTACCTCTGATGAATTTCCGGACCTTAAATTGATACCAAAAACAACTTTTTACTTAACCTGTTAAAAGAGCAACCAGTTTTAAAGAGAAAATTAAAGTGCTACCGAATGGCAAGAATATTTAGTATCACTACACCCACAGCTAAAACCGATGCAATCCTGGAGGACCTCAAAAATCAGAAGGACTTACTTCAGTTGCAGGTTTTCCGGGGGGTATCATTGAATCCTCCCGGAGATGTAATCCAGCTGGCAGTGCCAAATTTACGCGTAAGCGAGATTATGAGAATTTTGGATGGGCACGAGTTAGGCGAAGAAAATGGTATTTCCTTAACCAGCAGCGAACCCGACAGCATGATTCCTACCCAATCCGCTCATAGCATAGAGCGCGATATCAATGAGGGAAGCTGGGAAGAAATGGAGATGACCATTAGCAATGACAGCAATACCTCAATTAATACGCTGTTCATCCTGTTTATTTCCGGGGTGCTGGCCAGCATCGGTATTGCAACAAATTCACTCCACATCGTTATTGGCGGCATGCTGATAGCACCTGGTTTTATGCCAATCACCAGGGTAGCCCTGGGTATTTGCGCACGGCACAAAGCCTGGTACTACGGCAGCATTGATTTTTTTAAAGGATACCTGGTGCTGATCCTGGGGGCTGCAGCAACAACAGCCCTGCTGCCAGTAATTGGTCAGGACCCCCTTCCCGGCACTGCCAGCTACTATGTGCCCGAACAAAAGCTTGTCACATACTGGACCACTGTTACCCTGTCTTCGCTGTTGGCTTCGGCCGTGGCCAGTATTGCGGGGGCACTCCTGGTAGCGACTAAAAAGTCTGTGTTTACCTCTGGAGTGATGATAGGACTGGCCCTGGTGCCTACAGCCGCCTTAATAGGCATGGGTGCAGTTACCGGCGATTTTACTATTGTTGAAAAAGCCTTTGTTCGATTTCTAATGGATGTAGGCCTTGTGTTTTTTTTCTCCCTGATCGTTTTCACTTGGTCACGGTTCTACTACCACAAAAGAGACATCAGGATGTAAACCACAGAGTATAATTCATCCATTTATAGTGTTTACCTGCATTTCTTCTCTTTTCATTGACACCAAAACTGCAGGCATTTGTGCTTACGCTGGCTTTAGAGGTTTATTCAAACATTAGCACTGCCTTATGCCTTAATTGCTCAGAACATTTCAGCCCTTAGGGCTTCCAATATTTAATTGAAATAACGCCGCCATGATTCCACCTAAATTGAAAGCCGGAGACCACGTACGCGTAATTGCCCCCGCACATGGTTTTTCTCCCTCCTTTACAACAGAAATGAGAAAGCGAGGGGAGAAAAATCTGGGCGAGTTAGGGCTTACCGTTAGTTATGGTAAGCATGTGGATGAGCGCAATGAATTTGATACCACCTCCATTGAAAAGCGGCTGGAAGATCTGCATGATGCGTATGCCGACCCTAAAGTAAGATGTAGTATTCCTGCCATGGGTGGCTCCAGTGCCAACCAGCTGCTGAAACACATTGATTATGGGCTTGTAAAAAAGGATCCTAAAATAATTTGCGGGCTATCGGATATTACAGCCCTGGCAGAAGCACTTTATGCTAAAACAGGCATCGTCACCTATTACGGTCCCCATTTTACTATGCTGGGGGCCAGTAAGCTGGTGGATTATTCAATTGAGCACATGCGGAAGACCTTCTTTTCAGAGGCTCCCTTTCCATTAACACCAGCTGAACATTATTGCGACTCTGAATGGGATACGCAGAAGATTGTAAACGAAGACAGGTTCTGGCCAGTGAACGAGGGAGAGGCTGAAGGTGAATCTATTGGAGGCAACCTGCTGACCCTGAATTTCTTGCTGGGCAGCGAGTTTATACCAGATCTAAAAAACACCATTCTCTTTCTGGAGGCCAATAAAGTCATTGATTATAAGGATGTACAAAACACCCTGCAGTCTATTTTAAACCAGCCCAATAGTGATAAGATACTAGGAATTATTGTTGGGCGCTTTCAAAAGCAGACCGGCATGACCAGGGATTTATTCTGGAAAACGATCAAAAGCAAAAAGGAGTTGGAGAAAATACCTGTGGTTGGCAACGTTGATTTTGGCCACACAGTACCCATGCTTACCTTTCCCATAGGAGGAAAAGTAAAGCTTAAGGTGATGGAAAATAAAGCATCCATCGAAGTTCTGGAGCACTAAATCCATTTATCTCCAGCCAGGGAGGGAAAACTTTCGGGGGAGCTACAAATAAATATTATATTCAACATATAATATTAAACATCTTTATTTATTCCACAGGAGTATAATCCACTACAAAGGCATCTTCCAGGATTCCCAGCTCTCCCAGCAATTGGCCGAACTTTTTGTGCTCAGGATGCGGCAAATAAGTATCCCGCGCTTGAGCATCTTCAAATGTCAGCAAATAAACATGGGTAAAGCCAAGGTTTTTATTTTCCGGGCTGTCATTAATACCATGTTCGAAGGATACAATACCAGGTATCTTATCTTTTAAGTCTCCGAAAGCCTTTGTTACCTTCTCTATTTGCTCTTCAGTAGCATCGGGCTTATACTTAAAAACTACAATATGTCGCATTTGCTCTTCTTTTGTATTTTGACAGCCAGTCAGCAATAACATAACCGAAAAGATCATCAGCACTACATTTGATCCTTTTATTTTTTTCATGATTAAAATTTAATTTTTCGCCTGATGGTGAAAAGGGAACTCTGAAATGAGAGCCTGCTCATTTTTTAATACAAAACGTATTTACTGCCTTTAAAAGCTTGTTAGTGAAACCAATTTCATTGGGGCAATCCTATCGCGTTACCACATTGGGGCAGGTGGTTAAAATAATGTTTAGTACAAGCTACTGCTATCTTTTTATAAAGGCATCAGCAGCGTAATCTTCACCTAAAGCTTAAGCTGCTGATGCCTGGCAACCTCCCCTACTAGAATGGAAACTGGTCAGAGCAGGAAATAAGTATTAAACCGGTTGCGCCACTTTTTTAGTGTCCTTAGGATTTTTCTGCCAGAAAAACAAAATGGTAAACAACACAATCAGTATGGCCGGAAATGCAATCATTTTCTCTAAGGTGTCCTGACCAGCTGCCAATTCCAAAGCGTCTCCGGTAAGCCCTTCTGCCATTTTTTCTGCCCTAGAACCATCAATCCAGCTGCCAATAATAGGCTGGAAAATGGCCGTAGAAAACATTCCTATCCCGCCAATAATAGACATCCCCAAGGCACCGCTCAGAGGAACGCGTTGAGCTGTAGTTCCAATCATAACCGGCCAGAAAAAACTTACGCCTAAAGCGAAAATAACGGCTGCCACATACGCCATGGGTCCGGTAACAGTGCTGAACATATAAATGCCTATGGTTGCTAAAATTGCACCAGAAAGTAAAACACCCGTCTGACCCAATCGACCAACAATAGGGCCGGCGAAAAACCTGCCAATAGTGATTACCCCGAAGGTCAATGCTAAAATTAACATGGCATCTGCTCCGCTGCTGCTCAGAATTACGCTTACCCATTGGTTAGGACCAAACTCGGTTATAGCGGTGAGAGCCATACAAGCAAACAAGAACAGAAAAAGTGGGCTTAACATAGCCTTAAAGTTTTGTGCCAGCGAGGTAGATCCTTCCACTTGTGGTCTGGGGAAAGTTTTTCCAAAGAATAATACCGCATAAATAATAGTAGGAATCATAATCACCCAAACCTGGGCTTCCCAGCCTAATCCGAAATCGGTCATAAATTTGGAAATGAGCGCCCCCAGAACAATTCCTCCGGAAAACCACATATGGAACCTGCCTAGCATTTTATTCATTTTCACGCCAGAATACATATCTGCAATCATAGGATTACAGGCAGCTTCTGTACACCCGTTGCCAATGCCTATAAAAAGGGTGGAAATAAGTAGGGTTGTATATCCCCCTGCGTAAATGGTCAATACAATCCCTAAAGTATGGGCTATAAAGGCCACATTCATAATAATTCTAGGGCCAACAGAATGATATACCAAGCCCCCGATAATCATGGAAATGGGAAATCCTAAAAACCACATGGAATTGATAAATCCAAGTTGTTCGGCAGAGAGGCCAAATTCCTGCCCCAATTGGGGGAGAATTCCTGCCCGGATAGAAAAAGAAAAGGCAGTTGTAATGAGTGCAAAGCAACTCCCATTAAACAAGGCACTTTTGTTAAGACTTTCGTTCATTGAATTTTTGGTTTAAAGGTTTTATATGTGGAAATATCAGACGAATTGGGGTGAAAGCTACAGATGACTCTTTTCTCCATCGCTCTCACGGAAACCATGTTCAGGAGGTTTATCAGGAATCATGAAACTGCAGCGGGCAATTTGCTCGTATGTGCAGTGGTCTTTTTTACGGTACCTAACACCACTCTTGGACACAGTTCCCTAAATCTGGATGGAGGATATTCCCTCATACCTAAAATTTAATTTAATCAAGATAAAATACATATTTGAAGCAATTTATTTTTAATAAATTTCATTTATTTCCAAATTCGTTTCCTTTTTAATTTTTTTTCAGACCATCAGGCGGGGCCTGATGTGACCTTCTTTCAGATTTAGAACCGCTGTAAAATCAAGAAACCTGGCTTAATTGTCGCGGCCGCCGCTGCGGTCTTTCAATCGCCTCTTCCGGCGTTAAATTTCCCAAAGAACTATGGATCTGAAGCAGTTATAGCGGTCCCAGGTGGGCTGCCCGCCTGGGACCGCTCAATATAAGCATTATCTGTTGGTTTTCATGGTCTGGAGAAATCCAGCGTGATTTTGTTGACACAGGCCTACAAATCCAAAGCTTTGGAGATAAATCCGGCGTGGAGCGCTCACTACCATTATCTACCTGAATATGCAACTGAACTGTGTCAATCTCCTGCTTAATCCGCTCCATTACCTCAAGCACATCCATGCTTTTGATAGATTGCCCTACCTGTATTGCCAGGCATTTTCCTTATATAAACCAGGACTAATACAACCTCCGGCTGCTGAGTGCTTTGAGTTAGCTTTTGGTTAAAAGCACAAATTGAGACACTGTTAAAAGCATATGCTTTCAGATTAAGCATAAAAAAAGGCAACGCTATATAGTAGCGTTGCCTTTTTTTAGTAGTCGCTTTTTACTTGCTTATTATAAGTCTGCTTTGATAGCTGCCTTTCTCACCCCTGATTTTTAGTAGGTAGATTCCCGGCTGTAGCGAAGACTCTACTATTAACGCTGTTGCGCTATTTTTTGGGTTATCGTGATACACTAGCATTCCTAGCTGGTTGTATATGCTCAGCTCCAGCGTTGCAGGTTGTGTAGATTTAAGTGCTTCAGGCAGGTTGATGGTAAAGCGGCCGTCCTTGCTTGGGTTCGGATAAATCCGGACCGGTAGCAGAGTGGCTTTTTCTGGTTCTGATGTAGTGGCCATTCTGGCTCCGGCAGCACCTGCCGTGCAGGAAATATCATCCTGGCTGGCGTCATAGCTGTATGAGGCATGGGTAACATTGTCTACACATAATTTAACAGTTACACTCCCTTTAGCTGAAGAAGTAGTTTGCAATACAACTACACCATCTGCACCGGTTTGTCCAGAAGCAGTTTCTGTAAACGTGCCTGAAAAAGTACCACTGACAGTAGCATTACTAACCGGGTTCTCCTGATCGTCATGAATGGTTACTTCGGCTACGCCATATTTACTACCGGCGCCTGCACTCAGTGTATAGGTTATAACCTTCTGTACGTGCAAAGTACTTCCGCTACCACCTGTGCTGCCATCGCTAACAGAAACCAATTGTGAGGATGTACCAACGGCACCTCCATTGTCCGTTACTGTAAGGGTAACAGTGTAGTTGCCATATGCGGAAAAACTATGGTTTGCCAGCTCGCCAGATCCAGTACTGCCGTCGCCAAAGTCCCATGCGTAGCTGCTAATAGTGCCGTCGCTGTCAAAGCTGGCAGAAGCATCAAATGCGGCAGTAAGATCTGTAACTGTAGCAGAAAAGGATGCAGTAGGAGCACTATTGCTGGCTTCGCCAAAGTATTCGTACCGCAGCCATTGTAGGGCAGGTCTTTCCATGGTCATATCTACAGCATGAACTTCTAAGTTTTCAGTTCCATTTACCCCACGGGCTCTTATTGTAATACTTTGGCTAGCAGCCGGAAACTGTATATAGCCATTGCAGTTCATCAACTGGCTAAATGAGCCGCCACAGGAGTTATCCTGCCACACACCTGTATTGATTTCCATATCTTCTGCCTGGTAGGTAATCCCATCTAATATTACATAGTCTACCTCCATATCGTTAGTGTTATCTACATCATCGTTGGTAAGGTGAACCTGTATATCTCCTGAGCCGCTAAAGGTGTAGTTCTGAAAAGTACTGGTTAGGGTTTGACTACCAATTGTATTCGTTTGCCCTAACAGATAGGCATCTGGCTTCCAGTGCTGGCCTGCAATGTATCCCCATAAGGTAACGCCAACTACTCCGGGGTGCTCGTATAGGAGCGGAAAAAGACTTTTGTAGCGGTTTAGCTGCTCTGTGTCATCGGCAAGTTCCAAATCAAGTTCTGATATATAAATAGGGATACCAGTAGCTGCTAGATTGTCCAAAGTGCTTTTTATAGCACTATTTTGTGCATACTCCAATCCATGTGCCTGCACGCCTATTCCATCAATCAGATTCCGTTCTTTTAAGATATTGATGATGTTTATATAATCGGTAGTTGCTTTTCGCTTGCCTAAAATGCCATAATCATTCAGGATCAACTTTGCGTTTGGCATATATTGACGGGCTTTTTCAAATGACCAAACTACCCAGTCCCAACCAGTGGCACCACTACCACCAATTGCTTCTGCATAGGAAGGGACATGGTGCAGTGGTTCATTTACTACATCAATCATGTCTGTATTCGGGTATCGGGCTGCATAAAGCTGTATCCACTCTTCCACTTCGGCAGCCTGTTCGGCAGGTGGTAAACTACTTACCCAGGATGGTTCCTGCATGCCCCATACAAATGCATGTTGTTTAAAGGGGAAGCCATTGTTCTGGGCATGATTATATGCCAGGTCAAGGTCTGTCCATTTCATGATATCTCGTGCGCCTTCAACTGTGCCCCACTTTCCTGAGTTTTCAGGAGTAACCTGATTCCAATAGGTATTAAAACTAGGCGGAACAGTATTTCTAAAGATGTTTCCTACAAACTTGCTTTGTCCTGCAGCCATCTGTGCATGTAACTCAGGAGTTACTAGGAGTAATAGAAGTAATACAGCTACTCCCTTAAATGTATAAGTTTTCATTTTTGGAAATTTTAGTTAAAAAAGAAGGAATTGGTTTCTAATAAGATTTGCTGGCAGAGCAGTGTTTCTTCTCTGACTTTGTGGTTATTAATGACAGGCTCGCCTTAGCAGAAAAAAACAGGGCGCAATGAATAGACTGCGCCCTGTAGAAAGATTTATTGACTTATAATAAAACGGCTTTCGTAGCTGCTATTTTCACCCATGATTTTTAGCAGGTAGATGCCAGGTTGAAGAGAAGTATCCACACTTATTGTGGAAGAAGAGTTTTCCAGGTGTTTCTGGTGTACTAGTTTTCCTTGCTGGTCATAAATGCTTAATTCCAACGCTGCCACAGAAGAACGTAGCGTTTCTGGTAGTGTAACAGAAAAGTGTCCATCCTGGCTAGGATTAGGATAAAGGTGTACAGGAAGAACGGACTTTTCTACTGTATTTTTATCGGTGGCCATTCTGGCTCCGGCAGCACCTGCCGTGCAGGAAATATCATTTTGGCTGGCATCGTAACTCAGCGAACTATGGGTGACATTATCTACACAGAAGTTTACTGTTACATTGCCTTTTGCTGTTGAGTTGCTGGTAAATACTACCTTGCCGTCCGTTCCAGTTTGTCCAGTTACTGTACCGGTAAATGTTCCCGAGAAGGTTCCTGTAACCGTAGCGTTACTTACAGGGCTTTCCTGGTTGTCATGAATAAATACTTCAGCAACTCCGGACTTACTACCTGCTCCTGCACTTTGCGTGTAGGTGACTATATTTTGCACATGTAGCGAGGTTCCGGTTTCGCCACCTCCTGAACCACCGTCAGTTAAAGAAACTACTTGTGACGAAGTCCCTGTTGCTCCAGCATCGTCTGTTACTGTAAGGGTAACTGTGTAGCTACCATAGGCGGAGTAGGTGTGATTTGCTTGTTCTCCTGAACCTGTAGTACCATCGCCAAAATCCCAGGCCCAGCTACTGATAGTACCATCACTATCCGCACTCGCGGAGGCATCAAAACTAACTGAGAGTTCTGAAGCTGAATGCGAAAAGGAAGCTGTTGGAGACATATTGGAGGGTGTAGCTCCAAGTGTAACTTCAAACATCGATGAAGGTAGCTTATCTAAGGTGCTGTTTCCGCCTTCGATGGGAATGTTTACAGAATTGAAAAGATTGCCAAGCGAACCAAACTGGTAGCGGACTGTTGTTGGGTCCGAGACACTACTGGTAAGCTCGATAGTGCTTCCCACGATGGTCGCGGTGGCCGATGAAAACCGTCCGTTGCTGCCAGCTACCTGAAAAGTAGAGGGTGCTGATCCATCACTGGTAATCAATCCATTTCCAACAAAATGCCAGTTGAGGACGACGGTACTGCCGGAAGCGTAGCTGTTAGCTCCATCAGGTACTGGGCCTGAATAGGGAATATTTTCTCCGTATACTGCTCCTCTGGCTCCAATCGCTGCCCGCAATCCCACTGGTTTTTTGGTGGTAGGGTGCAACTGATTTCCTCCGGGTAAATCTGCGGTAACTATCAGGTAGGTATTAGGTACCTTTTGGGATACATTGTACTGGCTGAGCCGTGCTCCCTTGGAACGTTCAGTTCCTGTAAGTTGTACGATCCCAAAAGGAAGGCCGGATAACCCCCAGTCTGACCGCCACTCTCCGATCATGTCGGTGAGCAATACGTCATAGTTGCTATTTCCGCCATCGCTTTCTCCCTGATACCACCCTATTCCTTTGATAGCATAGGGCTGAATTGGCTTCACCATGGCCTCATAATCTGCTGCGGTGCCTCCATTGGTATGGGTCCACTGATCGATAGCGGTGCCATCATGAGTAGCCTGTATAAGCCCTACAGGCACATTACCCATCCATTGCGATAACTCTAACCCCATCCAGTACCCTACGGCAGAAAAACTGCCTACAGTAGTTGAATTAGAGATCTGCCAGGTAGTGGTATGAGGGCCGTTACCTGCCGTCATGCGAAACAGGCGAATATTGTGATTGCCAGCGTCTGCAATTGCGGGAGCGCTATTATCTGCTTTACTCATGGGCCAGCCCATGTTTGACTGACCACTAACCAGCCACACTTCGCCCACTTGTATGCCAGAATAGGATACTACTTCACTACCGGAAGATATAGTCATCGTACTGGGAGAGGCGTTGGCCGACATGCTGGCAAGGTTAACCTGCCATTTGCCACTTCCATCTGCCACTGCCGATTTGCTTTGGCCCAGAAACTGAACGGTAACTGTTTCTCCAGGCGAGGCTGTGCCAAATACGGGAACAGCTGTGCCACGCTGCAATACCATATCTGAACCAAATATGGGAGATACGCTTAGCTGTGCGAACACATTTGGGATTAACAGTAAGGAGAGGAAAAAGAAAAGTAATCTTTTCAGAGTAGAGGTACTCATAATTAAACTGTTTGAGGTAAAAAATAGGGTTGTACATCATCTATATCCGGTGCCCTTAGCCGCCAACTGTTGTAGTCTAGGCCAACCCAGCATCAGGTTCATCACTCAGTACAATTCCGGTAGCGCAAACCACCTAAAACACTTTCCTTTCCCTACAGCAAAAAATACTCTACAACCAGTGTTAAAAAGTTGCTATTACGCAATCGATTGCGATTTAATCTAAATGAAAAATCATATTATTGCAAACGATTGAATAAAATATGTACAATAAGGCTCGTTATTTTGCCGAAACAAGCTTTTATGAACGAAACTATTGCTGCAATCGGTTGTATAGATGTGTTTGTTTAACTGATGGAAGGCTTACGTTTTACGGAATTTACTGGTAAGAGCAGATTACATCCTGTACCGAACTGCTGTTATCTGAACGTAAGGCTTTTGCTTCCTGATAACTCACCTGCTGGATACCTGACTGAATAGCGATTTCCGCGACTCTTTGGCCGAGTCCCTTGGGAGCCCGAACTGTAATCAAACGCATACTGGTGCTTTAGTTGAAAAAATACTGTAAGCTGACCAAAATAGTTTCAACAAAGATAACTGTAGAGTGAAAAAAGGGTTACTGCTTTTGCAGTACCAGCTTGGCAAACATGGGAAAATGGTCAGAGTTGAACTTCCGCAAGCGCTCTAATTCCAGCAGTGCAAACTCCCTGGTAACAAAGAAATGATCCAGAGGCCAGCGCATGATCAGTGATTTAGCGTTGAAAGAATTGTAAAGCCCCCTGCCCAGGCGTACATTCTTTAAGCTACCAGCATCACCAAACAATCTGGAGGTGTGCGACCAGGATACGTCGTTAAAGTCACCTGCAACAATAGAAGGTAGTGACTCTGCGGCAACCAGTTGTCCAACTTTCAATAAGCCCACTTCTTCTTCGCCTACATTATCAGGATATTTATCACTGGGTACTGGTGCTACTGGATGCATCCCATGAAATCTAAAGGCCTCACCTGATGGAAGTATTACTTTAGCATGAAAGGAAGGCACATCATCATGGTTAAAGAACTTGATTTCAGTATCTTTAAGGGGAAATCTGGAGTAAAGTGCCATTCCATAGGCATTTTCCAGGGGATATTCCATAATATATGGATATTCTACTTTCAGGCCTTGAAGTTGGTTTACCCACCATTGGTCCACTTCCATGACTAGCAGCATGTCGGGATCTGTTTGTTCTACAATCTCTAGAAAGTCTGCCGCCTCTTTATTCGTGATTAGCACATTGGCAATGAGAATCCCCACACTATTTTCCTGGCTTATTGCCTCTTGCGCTACATCGGGAACTGGTTTATCTCCTACTATATAAGGTAATATCCGTGTAGCGTGTATGGTGATAGCAGTTAACAAACCTACGGCCAGAAACACCGAAGCAAACCCCCACTTTTTGTTCAATAGAACAAAGATCAAAAGACATATAAGCGCTACGATCAGGTACTGCAGCCTTGGGAAATCCACGACCTTTGAATACCAGTAAGCCAGGTCATAGATTAGGGAGAGCAGGCTTGCTAGTATCACCAGTACACTTACAAAAATGATGAAGTAGAAGAGGATTTGCTTGAAGACTTTCATTACAACGCGATTTTCTGGATGCTGCAAGCAATAGAGAAAGAACACACTCCTAATGACATTAGACACCCCGCAACTGAATACAAGTGTGGCTGGCAGTTACATTAATGTTCTTACTGTCTTGCTGCAATTACACCTTTATAACTTACGCTGCTACTGCTTTTGTTTGTCTTCATCTTTTACAAGCCTAACAAGGGCTACCAAACAAATCAGCTTGCCAATGCTTTTTCTAGACAAAGTAACAAATACATACAGATGAAGACCTGTAGTATACAAAATGTACCCCTGATTGTAAATGGAACAAGCTGCATCTGAACATGCAAAACAAAAGCGGTTCCGCCTGCTCTACAAGCTGGAAGCTTGGCTGGAAGGTCCCATGTTTATTCTATCCATTGTTTGGCTGTGGCTTTTTGTAGAAGAACTGCTAAGCGGTTTATCGCAGGCGCAGGAGCGTTGGGTAATGATCATATGGGGAGCTTTTATTCTGGAATTTCTGATCAAGTTTGTGCTGGCTCCCCGAAAGCTGGACTATGTAAAGCGGAACTGGCTTACACTTATCGCCCTGTTTGTTCCTGCTTTTCGAGCATTTAGGCTATTACGGGCTATAATGGTACTCCAGCTTAGCAGAGTAGCAACAACGACTACTTTTGTCAGAGGCTTAACCTCCTCAAAGCGCTTGTTTAACGAATTACGTGAGGCACAGGGAGAAAAGCCAGCTCCGGAAATACATGTAGGAGTTTTGCTGGCGCATAGACCAAGCCTGGATCCCAGTGAAATACAGCCCTTTATAGAACATCTGGTGCATGATACCAAGCCAGAGATGGAATCTGCCACGGACATTCCATGGACGTTCCATATCGTCGAGCCCTTTTCCTTAAGCTCAGATGATACCCGGGAACCCTCTGACTTTCTGGATGCCGCAACAATGAGAATGGCGGAAGGGCCTTATGATATTGTAATAGTTGTCACTGATGTAGCGCTACTCTCAAGAAGAAATCGGGTAGAGGCAGGCCTGGCCTCTCCCGTTTCGCATGTGGTGGTAGTTTCTACCCATAGGCTAACGGCAAGCCCACGAGGCAAGCCTATTCGTACACGTAGCGCGGAAGCAGTCCGCACCAACGCTGCCGCCCTGCTGCTGCATTTGATGGGACACCTGAGTGGGCTGGACCATACAAAGCGCAACAAGAGCAAAGTGATGGCTCCGTTTGTCTTCCGCGAAAACAGGAAAGAGGTCCCAAGCTTTACCGAAGCAGAGCGTACTGCTCTGCGGAAAGGCGTGGAGCATTTGCCGGAAAGGGAATTGCGTGGAGGCACAGGCCTTGAAAGTCTTATTTTCCACTTCTTGATGGCTATCAAGCATCCCAAAGCTGTGCTTGCTCCACTGCTCAGGAATTGGGCAATTCTGCTGCCGCTTTCCTTGCCAGGTCTGGCTACTGCTGCAGTAGCACCTAGCCTGTTGCTGATCTTTACAGCAGAGATCTGGGATGTAGGGCTGAACATGAACAACCAGACTGCCATTTTCTTTGCTGTAGCCAGCATACTGGGGGCATCCTTTTACCTGATCAAGATTCAATCGCTATTTATGCCCCGAAAAGAAAAGCGGGTAATCACAGAACATCTGGCGATTGCCAATGTGGTGATCTTTCTAAGCATTCTGCTGGCATGCATTGGGTTGTTTCTGATGATTGGCGCACTGATGATGGTGATTGAACTATATGTATTCCCGGAAGATCTGATTACTACCTGGCCTACACTGGATAAGCCAGAGGTGCTCTTTAGTGATAAGGTACGGCTGGCAGCCTTTATCAGTACTGTTGGCGTTACAACTGGTGCCTTGGCAGGAGGCTTGGAAAAGAAAACAGTCATTCAGCACCTGGCACTCTTTCTTGACACTCCATGACTGTTTAAAACTGTTTTATCACGTTATCTTCACTTACTACTCCATTGAACACTGCTAGATCAGAAAAGCAAAAGCCCGAGCGGATTGATAATAAAAAGTAATCTGGTATCAAAACAAAGGAATTAAGATATCAGAGCTACTGCTAGTTTACATAGCAGTTCCTTTGTTTACCAAATAATACTTATCTGGTATCTACATCTTGATTCCTTTAGTCTCAATTTCAATTCTATTCCTTGTACTGCTGTATAGGAGTAAAAGGTTTGATAACAGACAATTCATAAGGAGGGTGCCGGTTAACTGGAAAAAACTAATTGGAAGGTTTCTTTTGGTGTCGCTGCTAGTCTTCTGCTTTGTTTAAATTTTTAATCATGAGCTGCTTTACTACCTGCCTCAGGAGAATTTAGAGCGTTATCTGTTCACAATAAGCTTGTATCCTTTTTGGTCAGTTATTCCACAAGAAATTGTCTACAGAACCTGGTACTATCAGCGTTATGGAGACTTATTTGCCAGCCAGCGTACCTCCATTTTTGTAAACAGCTTACTGTTCGGATTCGCTCACATTGTCTTTGGAAATGGAGTTGCGATCGTAGGGGCTTTTCTGGTAAGCCTTATTTTCAGCCACACCTATACAAAGTACAACTCCCTGCTAGTTGTGAGTATTGAACATTTCTTCTATGGAGTTATGATCTTCACCCTTGGGATGGGCAAATACTTTATGTGAACATAGTTCACCGACTGAAGACCATTTGAATGTTGAAGGAAAGTTTAAAAGGGGTATCAGTAGAAATATTTCATAATCTAAAAAATCATCCCTTTTCATTGTTTTCTTGGTCGTAATCTATCTTGCGTATCACTTTCTTCTATCAGTCCCAGCTTCAACGCTCGTTCATGCCATTTTTGGCGGGCATACTCCTGCATGTCATGACTCTTATCAAATTCATCAACGATTTCTATTCCCAACAGGGTTTCCATTACATCTTCAATGGTGACTACTCCCGTCAAACCACCATAGCTGTCTACGGCCTGGGCAATGTGTTCACGCTTTTCCATCAAACGCTCAAAAACCACCGGTATGCTCAGGTGATCAGGTACAATAAGTATATTCCTCACAATATCTTTAACTAGCAGGTGGTGCTGGTCATCAGCTAGCTTTTCCAGTAGTTCATGTTTATGCATATACCCAAGAATGTTATCCCGGTTACCTTCATAAACAGGGATACGGGAAAAGCGAAGAAAGCTTTTATCATTATATACTTCCTTGAGTGTTAGTTGGCTGTTTGCCATCACAACTACCGTGCGAGGGGTCATCACATCCCTAACCTGGATTTCCTGAAAAGCTATTAGGTTTTTTATGATACGGGTTTCGTTTTCAGCGAACACTCCTTCCTGCTGACCTATATCTGCCATCGCAGATAGCTCCTCACGGCTAACAACCATGCCATGGGCACTGCCCCCCATCATCTTAGTGATCACGTTCGAAAGCAACACCAGGGGATACATGGCCCATATCAGGATTTTTAACGTTTTGGCCGTAAAGAACGCAAGCTGTCTCCAATACTTTGCTCCTAAGGATTTAGGAATTAGCTCAGAAAACACCAGAATAAGAATCGTTAATATACCAGATATAATGCCTGTACTTACACTACTAAATACTATGGCCGCCTGTGCGCCCACACCTGCGGCTCCAACGGTATGTGCAATGGTATTAAGGGAAAGAATGGCTGCCAGAGGTTGGTCAACTTTATCTTTAAGCTTACGAAGCTGCGCACTTAGCTGGGGTTTTTCTTCACTTAGGGATTCTATATAGGAAGGGGTAAAGCTTAGCAGCGATGCCTCCAGAATGGAACATAGGAATGAGACCACCAAAGCTAACAGAAGATAAAAAATTAATAGCGTCATTAACAGGTATGTTATATACAATCAGCTCTTAGTCCTCCGCTGAAGCAAGGAACAAAGATCTTTATTGTTCAATAACCTATAGGAAATGCCATTGTTCTGTTTGACATCCTTAGGTTGAAGAATGAAGTTTTTGCCTAGAATTCTCCACTCGATGGATTCGAAGTCTATCTTGTTTAGACAGTGTCTTGAAAACTGTGTAAATGAAGATTCAGCTAAACGATGATTGGGTTTTCTTAGCCATATGGCAAGCAGAATGAGAGATGAAGAACCAGTCCTGATTGGCAGGTCAGGTTACATTCCACTTGGCCTACCCTATTGCTGGCAGGTTGCTCCCCAGCCTGCGCGGCCCGGCAGCACCTGCGTCCTCTTCGGGCGTGCATTATGAAGTTAATCAAAATTCTGAATTGATTAAAGCCTGCATCTGTCTTCGTAGATGCTCAAGAATTGGTTCAGGATGATAGCCCAATTGCGATGGGGCTGTGTCCATTTTTTAGTGATTTCCCAAAGGGCCAGAACTTGCTTTTAAGCTTTTTAGAAGTCTAAGCATTGCGGGAGTTCCCACTGTTCCTCCCTTCTGAAGAATACTTCTCATACCCCAGGTGTGAGTCTAGCTCACCCTCCAGCATCCCTACCTGCGGCAGACAGGTTTTCGGTGACCCTGACATAGAGTTCTTCCATGAAGGATGCAAACTCGCCAGAGTCCTTGAACTGCTTCCGCAGCGGCGGACCGCAAGAACTCTGCATTCAAAAAATTTTCCTTACTGATCCTAGCTTTGGAACTGTTATAAAAATTAATAAAAAAGGTTCAGAGATCTTCATCCGCGATTTCTATGGTTCAAACAAGCGCAGTCGTATAGATTTTTTCATATTTTCTGTTGTCTCTGACGCAGGCAAAGATTCTGTGAATGATCTTGTTTCTAATGGCATTAAGTACAGCCATTTTGCTTTTTCCTTCTTCTACTTTCCTGAAGTAGTAGTTGGCTAATTCTCCGTCTTTACATATGGCTGCCATCGCTCCCATATGGAAGAGTTTTTTCATTTTCTTGTTAGCAAACTGGCTGACCCTGGTCTTCCCCCTAATGCTAGTTCCTGAAGAATGCTCAAATGGAGATACGCCTGCGTAGCAGGCAAATTTCCTGGGGCATTTAAAGATTTTAAACTCGTTAGTGGTAGTGATAACCTCCCAGAAAATCACCTCACCTACGCCGTCCACAGAAGTAACCCATGCAAAAAGCTGGCTTAGCGTTTCATCTTCTTTGATAAGACTCCTGATCTTTTTCTCAATTGTTGTGATCTGCTTCTCCAGTGCCTCAACAGGCTTTTTATTCAGTTTTTCCAGCTCTTTTAGAAGCTTCTTATTTTGGAAACCAGCTAATTCTCCTAAAGGCACTTTCAGTGCATTCTTGGCGTTAAGAAGCCTTTTCCTCAACGAAACAAGCTGCTTTATCTCCAGTAGCACTTCTCGCTCTGGCTGCCAGAGCAGGGCCTTATCAGCATAGCGGAAGGCATATTCACTGATCCTGATGGCATCTACTTTATCATTCTTACCTCTTTGCAATCCTATGGAGCGTTTGATTCGAAGGGAAGATTCCAGCCACAGGGAACAGTCATCTCCAGAAAGCAGACTAAGCAGGCATTGACTGTAAAGGCCAGTATGCTCACAGCACAAAAGACTGTGTTTTAATTCTACCTCATGTGCTTTACATTCGGCTTTGAACTCTTTAAGGCCAGCCGCAGAGTTCTCCACCTTTAGATGAAAAATAAGCTTGTAGTGATCTCTTACAGCAAAGTCTAAGGTCTTTTTGCTAATGTCTACCCCGATGAAAAAAGAAAATTTCATAACTTCACTTTTAAGGATAAATCAAAAAGGATAGGGACACTTTCAAAACCTTGCTATTAGGCCTTAAGCCTGAATTTCTATTTGAAGCTTGTCCTTATCAACCGGCTTAGGTACTAAATCGCGGGTAGGATCTTATCCAGCGGCGGCCATAGTTCACCTAAGCCGGTATGTTTTAAAGATACTACTGCCTATCTTGGTTTTGTACTACCTCCCAAAGCTAAAGGCGGCGGCCGCCCCGAACTGGAGCTGCTACATTTGAGTGGACGATAAGTTAAGCGAAAAACCAATAACTTAACGCTATGTCCAAAGAAAGAAGAAAATTTGATAAGGAGTTTAAGCTGATGACCGTGGAGCTCAGCCAGAACAGAGAGAACTTCAGTGAACTGGCAGCGGAGCTTGGAATTCGCCCGGAGCTCATTTCCCGCTGGCGTAAGGAGTTTTTAGATAAGGGAGAAGGCAGCTTCTCTGGCCATGGCAAGCCCAAACATACTCCAGAAGAAGCAGAGATAGCAGGGCTCCAGAAGCAGCTTAGAGATGTGGAGATGGAAAGGGATGGGGCGGCCCCCCGCATCTTAAAAAAGGCAATAAGCATCTTCTCCAGGGGAGACGGGAAGTCTACAGGTTTATAAGCTCTCATAGCTCAATGTTTCCCGTTGAGAGGATGTGCAAAGTCTTTAAAGTGAGCAAAAGCGGTTACTATGCTTCGTTGAAACGACCTGCATCAAAGAGAAAGCAGCAGAATCAACAGATACTATCTTTGATCAGGCAGGAGCATAAGAAAAGTAGGCAACGCTATGGTAGCCCCAGGATATACAAAGCCCTGAAAGGCAAACATGTGTATGTCTCCAGGCCCAGAGTAGCCAGATTAATGAAGCAGGCAAACATCAGGGCCAAAATGAAAAGAAGGTTCAAGACTACAACTGATTCCAGGCATAGCTTTGCGGTGAGTGAAAATCTGCTGGACCGTAACTTTACAGCAGCTGCCACAGGCCAGGCATGGGTGTCGGATATCACCTATATAAGAACCTTAGCTGGATGGCTTTATCTTACGGTAATCCTTGATTTAGCAGATAGAAAAGTGGTCGGCTGGGCCTTAAGCGATACCATGAAAGCTAAAGACACTACTATAGCTGCTTTGAAGATGGCTTTAAAAAACAGACCCGTTGTTCAGAAGCTTATCTTCCACTCTGACAGAGGGGTGCAGTACGCCTGTGATGAGTTTAGAAAAGAGCTTAGGGTTACCCCCTTGATCCGCCAGAGCATGAGTAGAAAAGCCAATTGCTGGGACAATGCCGTGGCAGAGAGTTTCCGCTTCGGCGGTCCGATTTAAGACCCTGAAAACAGAATGTATCTATGGAAACAAATTCATGAACCAGAAGGCTGCCGCTATGGAAATCTTCGAATTTATCGAAATCTGGTACAATAGAACAAGGCTACATTCCAGCCTGGGATATCGTACACCTGCACAAATGGAGCAACTACTAAAATCTAAACCTTTAGCTGCTTAATCTTTTGCCCACTTTTTTGTTGCAAATCCAAGCCCCATTAGATTACCCTTGGTCAAGCCTAATTCTTTTAACGCATAAAAACAGTATTTTGTATGCTACAGCTTAAAAGTAAGCAAGCCAGTATCATTAGCGCTGTGCCAGATGGGCAGCAAATATAAACCAATGCACAAAAGTGGAATTAGTTGTAAATCATTCCGACCATAATCACTTAGCATTAAACGCACAAAGTCATCTGTGTAATGATAGGTAAACAGCTTTCTTTTATGCCAGTCCATGAGCATCAGGCTACCATCAGGGCGATGTAAAGCCTTCCAGCCATACGTTTGCTTCTGTAGGCTTATGGTGCCTTCAGTAGGTTTATAGGTATTCTTCTTTATATAGCCCAATGTCTGCCCGCCTTCCTTACTGGCCAAAAGCAAATAATGAGAAAAAAAAGAACTACAGTCCTTTAAATCCAGTACAGTGCTGCCAAGACGGATTTGCACTGTACGAATACACTCCACAGGAATAAAAAGCGTGGCTACTTTACTTTCTTCCTCGTAAAGGTCAAACAGTTGGCCCTGCTCATCTTCCTCATCCTCCCAGTAGTACTGAAGCTTTGACAAAGAGGAAGGCTCATCCGGTGGAACTGGTAAAAAAAGCATTAGAAATATCCTCCAAAAAAGCACCAACACAGCAGTGACTGTTCAGTGCCTGTTGCATCAACATTGGTAGAAAGTCTTTAGAGGGAACCCCAGATCAATTACGAGTCCTTAGTAGCAACACCATTTTCAAGCATAACGACAGTTACCAATGGGTTACCTTTTGGTATCCTACCCTAGCATAAGATATTCACGACTCATGTTACACAAAAGGCCTTCGCCGCCAGGTCACTGGCTTAAGAGAAATAGACGAATAAGGACTAAGGATCAATGCAGATCAATAAAGCCTCTTATCATCATCACTCAAGCGTCGCGTCAGTATTGGGTTGACTAGATGGAGCATCAGGGGCTGATGCTTTCGTGTTAGCCTTACGTTTAGCTGGTTTGCCAGGCGCAGGCTTGGTGCCAGCGATGTCATTAGACTTTTTGCCCCCCTTCTTTGTTTTTGGAGTCTTTTGTACTTGGGCTGATTTATTTTCTAAACCAGACTCGAGCAACTTCAGATTAGCCTCGGCAGCTTCCAGGGCTGCCTTAGCAGCCTCAAAAGCTGCCTCCTGCCTAGCCATCTCCTTTTTAAGCTTTTTCTTTTGCTTTTCTTCCGCTTTTATATAGTCCTTGGCAGTCGTTATTTCTACACCATAACTATTCAGCACTGCCATGACCACCTTGTGTGCCATTGCTGATTTTATCTTCTCACCCCCTAACTTTAGTTTGCTGACTGCACAGGCATCTTGCACTACAGTACAGCTGTAGTTTAAGGATTTTGCAGCCTGGAGGGTGGCTACCAAAAATTTTTCTACCGCTAATCCCGCCACTAACAAATGGGTAGCCTCAACACCCTTTAATAATTCTTCCAGTTTCTGATCAGCAAAGGCATTTACTTCACCAGTAATCAGGGTTTGATCATCTGTTCTTGGCTCTAACAGCTCATAGGTAAGCAACTTTTCAGCAGATAGGTTATCGAGTTTGCCCATTTGCTTGACATGGATAACTGGCAGCTTATGCTCCCGGAAATGTTCCAGCAGCTTTTCGGTAGCTTTGGCACTCTTTTGAACATCTTTCGTGTAATGGCTGCCTTTGTTTTTGAAGAAAATATCCTGAAAAGCAACCAGGAGCAGTGCCGTTTTCATACATGAAGTTTTAGTTGATTTTTTAGAAAAATTATCCTTCAAGGTCTGGACTTGTTCTGTGACCACCAAGTTAAGTGTGTTAACATATGGTTAAATCATAATGGTAGGACATTATCAGCACAGGCATCACGATAAGATTATAATAATGCAAAATGCATGAAAAAATTACTTAGACCCCCTCATTAACAATTTGTTAAAGCTCACGGCATGTTTGCTTATTATCAGAAGGATAACTTTGGATAAATTCAGAAACTACTTCTATAAATGAATAACTCCTCCAAAGATACGCTGGCACTGCTTATCAAAATAATACAAAGCAGCAAAGAATACTACCAGCTTTTGCATGAAGAACCCCAGCAAGAGCATTTTGCTTACTTCCTAGCGTCACTTCCGGAAGATCTTCAATCTTATTATCTTAAAAAAGGATTCAAGGCAAGCAAGCAAAGCACACTATTCATTCGATTCATTTTAGAATATGCTGGTATCCCTATGGACTCCTTTCTTAAAGAGCGGCTCGATATAGCAGGATATAGATTGTGGCAGGAGCAGGATAGCTATCAGGAAACCTTACTAAAACAAATAAGAAGGTCTGCCTGATTATTTGAAATCCACTTAGCTTAGCATCAGTAAGCTTTAAAAAAACTGCTAGACCTTTTCAGCCAAAATAATTTCCCCTTTACTAATGTTACCTGCTCTACCATGGACAGTAAGTTTCACAGCAGTATACCGTTTAGTTTCTACTAATAAAACTTATTAGGGCTATTGTACCTTTAGAGCATCGCTTTTTCTCTGATGAATTGGGTTAAAGCGTGAATTTCTTCTACGGTGAAATAGCTTTGCAGCATCTTTATATGGTATTGCGTTGCTATATGCGAATCATCTATCAACAGGTTTGTGTACGCAACAGCCATCGCAACTTTAGCAGGTTCCTCCGGCTGAACATCATTTGCTTTTCGGCCTGGATAGTTTATTGGTTTGCCGAAGTGTTTCTCGATAGCCTCTGCAACTGCTGACAGCACAGAAGCAGAAAGGAGATTTTCAGGCACAGAAGTTGAACCGCATGCTTCCATAGAAGATTAACCATATTCTAATATGATATACGGTAAAGACAAGAAGAAGATGGCACAGCATTTGGTTAACACAGAAAAAGCCAGCTCAAGAAGCTGGCTTTTTCTGTGACGCTATGAAGAGGATTTAAAAAAGATCAGGGGCAGGTAATTGTGCACCACTAACGTATTTCTATTAAAAAGCTGATTAAAAATGTAGAAGGCACTCAATACCTGTGATTGCTTTTATTGCTTGATTTTGGGTCACTTCGTCCATGGCTGCCTCTATGCTATTCAGGGTGATGTTTACGTGTTTAAGCCTGCTCACAACATCATCCATCGTGTACTCCTTCCACTTTTCACTGAGCTTGTTAATCTCCTGTTGGGCGCTATCAACTTTAGAACTAACCTGCTGCAGCTGGCCTTCTATTGCATTCAGCTTATTGAGAATGCGTTCCATCAGTTCTTCGTTCATGATCGCTATGTTATTTATATAGGTAGTCTCAAAAAAAAATTGGGGTACTTTTGCAAAGGAAAGGGTCCATCCTTGTTGGCACGGCTACACTTAGAAATACGCTGTGCAATCATGACAAAGGTGCTCAACTAGGGCTGGGCATGTAATCTGTTAAGCAGTAACCTCCACCACAACAAAGCTTCGTATTTAAGATTGGCAGACCAACAGAAATGGATTAAGCTTTCACTAAGTTGTATTTAAGAAACCAACAATAACTTCGCACTCGCAAAAATATAGCCTCACCACAGGGACCATGACATAGGCGAGTGTCCAGCACAACATATCAGGTAATGATTTCTTAAAACTGACATCATCCATTATTCTTACTTGACAGGTAGCTTTGTAGCTCAATACCAACCTCTGATGAATGACTCCTCCTTTCGCGGCACCTTCACCTTCTCGTGTAAGTACTATTCACGAATACTACAAAGTAATCGCACAAGGTCCTCTAGAGGAGCACTTTATGGAATTTATTGATAGCCTGCCAGAAGGACATCGGTCTTACTACCTTCAGCAGGGGTTTCAAGCAAGTCAGCAGAATGTTTTATTTCGGCGTTTCATTCAAGAACGTGTGGGGCAGCGTTTATACATGATACAAGACCAATCCTTGGCGGTAGTAGAAGAAAGCGCTGCGAAAGAAGACAGTCCTATCTGGATATACAGCAATAAGGCCTTGCTGTATAAATATAATGCGGTCTTAGTAGATAGTCTAGTAAAAGTATTCATTAGCTTAGGGCAGATCCATGTATGGATGAGCAGCTGTTTAACATAGACGTAAAAAATGGGAATTATGCCTGAGTATAACTGGCTTCTTCCTCCTTAACAGTACACTTCAGCTAATTCATTTATATACTAAGTATTTACAACGGCTTCTTTTGGTTCCTTAATGATACTATTCACAAATTTTTCCATGAGGGGAACAAATGGTATAAAAAGAAGAACTCCCAAACAGTTGAAAAACAAATGTCCATTGGCAATTTTCCGTCCCAGGGGTGCATTGGCCGATATTGCTAGTACCAGTTGCACAAAATAGTCAAATAACAGCAGCCCAAGAACAATAGAAATGATATTAAAAAAAAGATGAAACAGCCCGGTTTTTATGGCTTGACGGCTCTTTCCGATAGAAGCCAGCAGTGTATCTGAGCAGGTGCCTAATTCTGCTCCCATCATAATCGCAATTGCAGCCTGTACGGTCACCATTTTTTGAACGCCCAAGGTGATGACCATCCCTACTGTCGCCGATGAGGATTGAACGATGAGCGTGACGAGTGCACCAATGCCTACCCCTTTCAGTGGGCTTTCCAGCGACAGCATCCACTCTATAAAACCGGCACTTTCCCTTAGCGGCTCCACCGATTCTTCTACCACATACAGACCAAAAAATATCAGCCCAAAGCCTAACAGGACCCGTCCAATATTTTTATAAAATTGTTTGCGGCCCACCATCAGCAGCAGGAAACCAATGGCCATCAAAACAGAAGAATATTGTCCTACATCCAGGGCAATGATTTGGCTGGAGAACGTGGTGCCAATATTGGCGCCCATTACAACACCAATGGCCTGCCGAAAGGTTAAAGCTTTAGACTTAACCAAAGCAATGGTCATGATGATTACAGCAGAAGAAGAACCCAGCAAAACAGTGATGATGGTACCAGAAACAATGCCGGTAAATAAGTTGCGGGTAAACTTATTCAGGTAAAAGCGCAGTTTATCGGTGGCTACTGCTTCTAAACTTTCAGATAAATAGTTTAGTGCGTAGAGAAATAAAATCAATCCTCCGATCAGCGGCAGCAGTATCGACTCTAACATTTACATTTTCCCCTCTGTTATCTTTCTTCATACTATACTAATGAGCGTTGTAGTGGAGATCGAAAAGCAGGTTATAAAATCATTAAGTTTATCATCAGAACTAAACACAAAGGGTAATAATCTCCTCTTCCTTCAGCCACGTTATGATACAATTAAAAGGAAAACCGCTTAGCATCATACCAAGCGGCTTTACACCAATAATCAATAGCTTTATGACAAGATAGCGCTAGCCAAATAATTAGCTATGTTATTGTAAAACTTGCCATCCTGTTACTGAATAGTGCCTACCTGAAAAACTTTCACTACTCCGTCGCCTTCCGAGCTAACAACTAACAGACTCTTCTGGTTAGGACTTTCGTCTGCAGAAATAAAAATGATACCTTCTGGCGCATCACCAGTTTCCAGGATTTGTAGAAACTGGGGTTGGTTCGGGTTAGTTACATCAAATATTAGCACAGCGTCTGCTCTTTCGGAACCTACAAAGGCAATGGTTCTGTTATTCACTATTCCTACCGCCACACCTTCAGGCTCTGCTCCTTTGTCGTCGCTTCTGTCATCAGGATAGAGGGATGCTGCTGCTAGCTGTTTTTCAATTTCACTGCCACTGTCGTATACCAGGTTGCCAGTGTTGCCGTGCCAGATGCTGAAGGAGCGAGCTCCAAAGGAATATAATTCATCGAAGTCACCGTCCTGATCAGGATCGCCTAAAGTGGTTGTAATTTTTAAGCGGCCAAGCTTTTCGTCCTGCTGAAGTTCAGCGGCATCCGGAAATGCAGTGGGGTCAAGGGTTAAATCTTTTACCCGTGCTTCCTCCAGGAAAGTATCGTATTCACGAGCATCTCCCTCATTTGCAGAAATAATATAGTCAATACCATTCACAGAAAAAGAAGCCAGGGCATCAGGGAGATAGATGCCTTTAATCGGCCATTTTTTAAAAGAAATGCTATTATCTCTATCACTTACATCAAGTTCATTCCCGCTTGCAGCATGATCTTTGAAACCTAAGGGAATGATCGATGTAATGGTTTTTGTTTTTAGATCTACCTTTGCCATGGCATTGTTCTCCTGTAAGGATACCCAAGCTGTCTGGGAGTCATCAGAAACGGTAATGTATTCCGGTTCTACATCCATGGCCAAAGTTGCGTTAGGACCAAAAACCCTAAAGCCTTTTGACTGCAGCTCAGCTTGAGCTCCATTAAATGCAGTAAAATCAAGTGTGCGTACACTGAAATTTTCTGCTACTGAAATGATGGAAATAGAACCATTAGGATCAATCGTATAGTCGCTGTTCGGTTCTCCCTCATTTGCAGAAAGTACATAGGCGCCATCGGGGCTAAAGGTTACCATATCCGGAAGCGCTCCAACTGTTACCTGCTCCAGCATGGCATAGGTTTCGGTATTGAACAATACTACTTTACCATTGTCCTGCTTCACCTCTGCTTCTACAGCAGCTGCCAGCATTCCATTTTTTGTAGCCACACTGTTCACACCACCACCATATTGAGTAACATCAATGCTATGAATCAGCTTTGGCATGCCGGGATTTTGCAGGTCAACAACATCAATTCTGGAACTTACAGCATTGTTCACAACGAAAAGCCTTTTGGTCTTAGCATCGTAGGCGCTGATTTCTGCAGCACCCGCACCACCATTTAATAAGATTTCTCCAACCGCTGAAAAGCGTGCAGGATCCTCGATAGGAAAAGGCTTGATTACATCCTCTTCAAATAGCTCACAAGCTGACATTAAGCAAGTTAAACCTACGCCAATAAAAAGTAATTTTCTATTCATGGTCTTGTTAAGTTAAAAAATTTAGTCCTTTGGCAATAAAGAATAATACTATGACCTATATGTGTTGTAGGAATTAAGCTTACATAAAATGTGATGAATATTCACTAAGCTACCCTATTAGGCAAATCTACTGATAAGAGGGGTAGAATACACGGATGAGGCCATTTGTATAAGGATGTACCAGCAGCAGTGTGCCATGTCAGTTAATCAATATGTAACATAGACATAACATAGAAATAACAAGCCTTGGTATTATCAGCGCTGTAGCTGCTTGTTTGTCTATTTATATTCAACATCACAAGCTTTGCAAATGATAGAGAGAATCAAGTGCACTTCAGAAGGCAGCATATCAAATGATTAGGCAATAGGCTGTTACATTGTTTGTTTGCCGTATGCTATCCCACGTCCCCATTTATTAACTTAATAATTACATGTTTTTATTGAAATAGTCATGTGCTGTGGCTTTTTTTGCGTCATAACGGTCTGACTATATGGAAAAGCTTTTCACTAGCATCAAAACCAAAATACAACTGTCCTTCCTGATATTTATTCTGCTGGCAACGCTTACAGGAATTTTATCCTATAAAATACTTAATACTATCATTGCACATGAAGAGCTGAAAAGCAAAATCGATGAGATGGTAACCCATTTTGCAGAAGCACGAAAACAGGAAAAGGATTTTATCTTGTATGACAGAAAAGAAGTTGCCTTTCTGGAAGATGGAAAAAGCGAAAGTCTGCAAAAGCATATATATGCAATAGGAAACATCCAGCAGCTTATTCAGCAGATAAAAATAAGTGAGGAATTAGCGGAAGAAGATGAGCTTTATGAAAAAATTAGCGCCTTAGCATCTGCAGTCTCGGCTTATGAACAAACATTTTCGGGTTTAGTAAAAGCTTATAAAATCCGTGGCTTCAAAGATCATGGAATGGAAGGGGACATGCGAGAAGTGATTCACCAGCTGCAGGAATGTAGATCAAAGGAAGAACAGTGGTTCGCGCTGATGCTACGTAGGCACGAAAAGGATTTTTTTATCAGGCACGACCCCAAATATATTGAAACACTCCATAAGCGGGTGCAGGACTTTATCGCCTTCGTTGAAGACTCCCGCCTACCGCATATGAGTACTGCCTATAGAGAAAAAACCACCTCGGCCATCCAAAATTATGCTAATTACTTTGATCGTATTGCCGCTATTGAAACAAAGATTGGCCTGACCAAAAATGAGGGTTTTATCGGAGCGCTCAATAGAAATGCAGAAGCCACAGAGCCTTTACTTGCACAGGTACAGCAAACCATAAACCAAAGGAACCAAACGCTGGCAGGGAATTCAATGCTGTTCCTGCTCATATCGATCTGTATGATGGTAGCTTGCGGTCTTGGTTTTAGTTTCCTGCTGGCCAGAGAAATTTCAAACCCAATCATCCATCTAAGCCAGGTGGTGGAGCAGGCATCCGTAGGCGATAACAGCACCCTGCTTACCTTAGACGCTATGCAAAGAAAGGATGAGCTGGGAAAGCTTATCGTAAGTATTGGGCATATGTTTAGAGAGATAAATTTGAAAGTGGAAGAGATTTATCAGAAAAACATACTGCTGCAAACAAACGCCCAACAAGAAAAAGAGAGGATTTGGGTTACAGAAGGCATCTCCTTATTCGAAAGGATTATGGCAAAACAAGCCAATGATTTAAATGTGCTCTGCGATGAATTTCTATTTAATCTGGTGAAGTACACCCAAAGCAGCCAGGCAGTACTATTCCTAAAAGCAAATGATGAAAGTGGCATTCCTATTATGCAGATGCAAAGCTGTTATGCCAGCAATAAGAAAAGATACATCCTCCATAAAAGCATTGAAATAGGAGAAGGATTGGCAGGAGCTGTTTGGCAGGAGAAAGAACCCTTCTATATGACAGATATTCCGGATAGCTACAGTAAAATCAGATCTGGATTAGGACAAGCTAAACCTACTGCTGTTTTTATTGTACCAGCTGTTTTGGAAGAGGAGGTAGAAGCAATCGTTGAAATTGGATCGTTCAGGGAATATTCAGAAAAGGAGAAAAACCTTATTCAGCAGGTTTGTAAGGGACTGGCCAACGCCATCTCAAGGGTGCGTCTACAGGAGCAAACCAACCATCTGCTGGAAAAAGCCAATGCTTTAGCCGAAGAGCTACGGCAAAACGAAGAAGAAATGCGGCAGCAACTGGAGGAACTGACTGCCACGCATGAAAAGTATCAAAAGATTATGTAAACTCTAAATGCCTCTTTTTAGGGTAAAGGCGTGGAAGCAGTACTATGAATTAACTTCTTGCCGAACATTTAAAATTCAGGTAAGATGTTGTTGTCATCATGCTGGTTGAAGTGCGGCCATTGTGGGAAGCTTTCCCAGGTATACGTGTGATACTACGGCTAATCCTGATTTACACTAAAAATATCAATGCGATGCCACATTAAAAAGATCTATTGCCTTGCTTCCGGATAGTTTTAAATTATGATTTAGTTATGTATAGAAAACAGAACAGCCCTATTATAAGATAGAGCTGTTCTGTTTTTTTTACTTCAGCTTTTAAGAGATCTTGTCTACTACATCTCAGGCATCCTTTATCTTACCACTATTCTATAGGAGAAGCTACCATTAGGGGTTTCAAAATGCAGGAGGTAAATCCCTTTTTTTAGATCATTGGGCAATTGATAGGCAAGGGTGTGGTTACCCGTATCGAGCTGCTGCTCCGACAGCTTGACAACAGCATCACCATTTAGTTTTTTAAGACTGATGCTTACCGTGCCACCATACATGATTCCAAAGTTAATGTAGATGGTGCTACCGCCTTCTACAGGATTAGGGTATACGCCGAAAACTGTTCCAAACTCCTTCTTCTCTCTGTCAGCATTTCTGTTGAGCGGCTGAGCAGGAGCCAAGGCATCCTGTTGCGCTTTTGCAGGGGCGGCATCTTGAGCAAACTGTAGTCGTTGGGTACCATCAGTAGTAAATAAGCCCCTCCCAAAAGATTCAGCAATACTTTTTTCAAGAATAGTATTCATAAAATACCAGTCTGCCTGCGCCCTATCCTCTTGTAGGTCCATAATAAAGTAACCATGCTGATCTAGGTCTACATATTTCATATGAGGATTAGGATTGATGTTGTATGGTGCAGGAAGCGGATTATTTATTTGTTGTTCAAATTGATCGGACAGCGCTTTGCCTGCGGCTTTACTACCTGCTATTGCAGCAAGATTCTCATCGAAGTTTGCAGAGGTAATACTGGGAGTGGCAAATTCAACCGCTACAGACCCGACTCCTGTAGTTGGGTCATACCCTACACTACGGCTGACATTGAGAGGGTCGCTGGTACTAAAAGGAGAGGGAAACTTAGCTACATCAAAAGCAAAAGTTGAATGAAAGTCTCCTGTGAGGATGATCACATTTTTAATCGCCTGGTTGGCCAGGGCGTCGATGAGGCTATTACGTTCAGCAGGATATCCATCCCAAATATCCAGGAACTGACTCTCCAGACTTTGTGGTGTTTGCCCTAGTTGTGCATTCGCAGCCCAGCCTACATGAAATTCAGAAAATATTACCTGGTTCGCAATGATCTTCCATTTGGCCGTTGATGATTGCAACTGATCCAATAACCACTGTTTCTGGCTTTGCCCCAGCAATGTTCTATTGGGTGAATACAACGCAGGATTGGCGATATCATTAATCTGTTCATCTCGTGCTTCCAGACGTGTATCTACCATTATGATGTCAGCAAGATTTCCATAGCGAACAGTACGATAAATTTTGTTTTCTACCTGCTCTCTGATGGGCATCCATTCAAAGTACACTTTTTTGGAAATCGCTTTTCTTTCTTCCCAGCTCCCCTCGCCTGCATTGTGGTTTTCTGCGCCATGCTCATAAGCATCATTGGCAGATTCATGATCATCCCAAATAGGCAGAAAAGGATGCTGCTGGTGTGCTGCTCTCAAATCCGGATCTAAACGATAAAGGGAATACCGGGTTCTGTAATCGGCGAGTGTTAAGATTTCTGTATCAGGTACATTAATACGTTCCGGACGGTCTGCAGAGTAGCCATAGGTGCCTTCCCCTCCTCCATATTCATAAATATAGTCACCCAGGTGAATTACAGCATCCAAATCTTTGCGTTGAGCGATGGCTTGGTACGCGTTGAAATAGCCCGCCTGATAGTTGCTACAGGATACAACAGCAAAGCGTAATTGATCTGTCTCTGCATGGGCTGGAGCCGTACGGGTACGTCCAATAATAGAGTTATACCTGCCCGTACTAAAATAGTAATAGTAAGTTGTAGCAGGTTCAAGTCCATCTACATCTACTTTAACGGTGTAGTCCTTACTAGCGTCTGTGAGCATGCGACCTCGTTTAACAATACTGGAGGGCTCAAAGGAAGCATCTTTTGATACCAGGTAATGCACGTTCACCGGTACATTTCTGTCGGGTGTTACGCGCGTCCATAGGATGACGCGGTCAGCCAGGGGATCTCCAGATGCTACGCCGTGGTAGAAAGGCTTCAGCCTTTCATCGTAAGGCAACTGGTGATTATTTTGCTCGCCATTACGTTCCAGCCGCTTTTGCGCCAGGTGTTGCACCTTGGTGGGGCTGTCAAACTGCTGTGCCTGTACGCCCAGACTAAAAAGGAGGAAAAAAGTAACTGTAAAAAGTGGTTTCATAAAAAAGTTTTGAATCAAAGTTATCAAACCTCCTTCTTCAGTTAGTCAATAGAAAATTAAGCAATGATGAAGTTACCTGGAGACTATTGTAATCAGCAATAACAATTCAATAACCCAAATTCTTTATCTTATGCAGCAACCTTTACAGCCGTTTCGGGAATATGTACTTTCCAACATAGACAGCTACAATGGCTGGTAAAAAATAGCTCCAGCTTTGCAGCAAAATACATCCACTACTAAACAGTTTCAATGATTGTCAGTAAACATCGATGTGTACCACTCCAATATAGTTTGTTGTGTTGGAATTCAATTTTAAGCACCTGCCCAGAAGGATTGAGGATGCTGCATTTTAAATCAGATCATCTATTATTGATAAATTAAATTCCTATGAAGGCAGTCACTCACACTCAATACGGTCCGCCGGATGTGCTAGAGCTTAAAGAACTGGAAATACCTATTCCCAAAGATAATGAGGTTCTGATCAAGGTTTATGCCACAACTGTTAACCGTACAGACTGTGCCATACTTAGGGCAAATCCATTTATCATGCGTTTCTTTACCGGTTTACGCAAGCCCAAAAAAATTATTTCCGGAACTGATTTTGCAGGAAAAATTGAAGCTATTGGGAAAGCGGTCACATCTCTGAAAGTAGGGGATAAAGTTTTTGGCTTTGATGACAGTGGCTTAAGCTCACATGCCCAGTACATGACGCTGGCAGAAGATAAAGCCATTGCCTCTATGCCGGAAAACATCACTTTTGCACAGGCTGCTGCCAGTATAGAGGGCGCCCATTATGCCTATAATATGATCAATAAAGTAGCGCTTAAAAGCGGGCAGCAGGTACTTGTGAATGGGGCATCAGGAGCTATTGGTGCTGCGGCCGTTCAGCTACTGAAATATTATGCAGCCCATGTGACAGCTGTATGTAATACAAAAAATATAGCTTTGGTTAAATCCATTGGTGCTGATCAGGTAATAGATTTCACAAAAGAAGATTTTACTGCCAAATCAAATAATAAATACCACTATATTTTTGACACGGTCGGCAAGAGCTCTTTTACAATATGTAAACCATTAATAAAACCGGGAGGGGTGTATATATCATCAGAGTTGGGTAGCATGGTTCAAAATCCTTTTTTAGCGCTTATCACCCCATTTTTCGGCAATAAAAAAGTTGTATTCCCGATTCCTTCTAACATTAAAAGAAGTGTGCTTTTGATTAAAAAGCTTACGGAGGAAGGTAAGTTTAAAGCAGTTATAGACCGAACATATCCTCTGGAAGAAATTGCCGAAGCCTACCGCTATGTTGAAACCGGCCAGAAAACCGGTAATGTAGTGATTCTCTTATAATCCCTTAACACTTCCATCTTAACAAGATATCAATTATACCCAACAGGAGTTAAGCAGCAAATGGAAACTAGCCTTATTGATTTTTTATCTCAGTACATCCTTCTTTCAGAAGAAGAAGTTCAGATAATTAAGAAGCATAATCTGATACAGGAGTTTAAGAAGAATACCATACTGCTGAAGGAAGGGCAGGTATCGACAGAATGTTATTTGGTGTTAAAAGGTTGTATAAGAAGTTATTACCTGCTGGATGGAGAAGAGAAAACGACTGAATTCTTTATAGAGAATCAGCCAGTCACCCCCGTAAGCTATATAAAGAAAATCCCATCTGAGTATTATTTATCCTGCATGGAAGATTGTATTCTGTCCATAGGATCTCCGGAAAAAACCCATCATTTTTTAAATGAATTTCCAAAGTTTGCCTCACTGATTGGCACAATAAGCAATGATTTACTGGCTAATCATCAGATGCTATTTGACGATTTTAAGAATTTACCCCCTGAAAAGCGGTATTTAAAGTTAATAGATACAAGACCTGATTTAGTCAACCGGGTGCCGCAATACTACCTTGCCAGTTATCTTGGCATAAAGCCCCAGTCCCTGAGCAGAATTCGAAAAAGAATAAGCTGGTTGTAGTCGAAATTAACTTAAGTGAATCAATAATTGTTGATGCGCACCTAGTTTTGCTTCAACAAGTCTATGTAAAAATTGATTCACCGACTATACCTATGGACCTATACAGAAAATCGGCAATTACTGTTGGGATACTTTTTCTAGCTGCGCTGATCCTTAATTTGATTGCATCTGGAATGTTAAACCCTATATTAGATAATTCGGAATACCTCCATCATGCCTACCCAAACAAGGATAAAATTATACTTGCAAACCTGCTGAATTTCATCTGCGCCATAGCGATGATCTTTATTCCGATTGCCTTGTTCCCGGTGGTTAAAGAGAGATTTAAAAGCCTGGCTTCTGCCTATATTGTCTTTAGAGCTCTTGAGGGTGTTCTCTTTATCTACCTGGCGATCCAAACGCTATCATTTATTAGCTTAAGTAGGGCCTTTATACAGGCGGACTCTTTGTCTATTGCTGCACTTCAAGCTATAGGTGAATCAGTGCAGGCAGAAATATATTGGGCTACGGTTATTTATATAATTGTTTTTTCTTTGGGTGGAGCAACTTTTTATTACTTATTATGTAAATCAAAGCTTGTGCCCCGCTTGCTCTCAATTTGGGGATTTTTAGCGATAGCGTTGCTGTTGGTGGGCGCTATTTTAGCAATTTTTGGCTTAGGCTTGTTTAATCATATGCCGCTGATGAAGGGCATGAGCTTTTTTGCCCCACCCATTGCCTTAAATGAATTGGTTCTGGGGATATGGCTAATTGCAAAAGCATACAACACGAGAGTAGTTCCTCCATCTCATTTACAAAAAATATAAGTTAAAGCCTGACTATTATTGGTCAGGCTTTTTGATGTTTCAAAGCTGAGATACACAGTTGCTTTGCCAGGAATAGGGCGAGCGAGGATAAAATAAAAGACTTGCTCATTATTAAATTACACTTTCTCCCTTGCTAGTTGAGTAGTGTACCTTTCACTTTCAAAATATTACAATCTCAAGTAGAATGCTCTCTGAGCATATTCAGCGACCTCTCTGGTCGGGACGCCCAACACCTGCTTTAGATCGGTCCAAACTCTTTTCTGTCTTTCGGCACTATAAAACGAAAAAATCGCATTTTGCAGCTTGCAAATGCGGTTTTAGTAGTTGGGTTGGCAGGATTCGAAGCGTACCCATACCCTAAAAAAGGCTTTTTCCTGCATCTGGAGGCGGTTTTTGAGCCTAAAAAGCCGCATTTTTAGCCTAAAAAATTCCACTGGAAGCTTCCTGTTTTTTTGGAGAAATCAGGCTTTGGGATGCTTCTTTCCTTTTTTTTGGTGAGTCATTACTAGGAATGTATAGTTAAGTTTCTTGGCTTTTAGAGAGGGAACAAATGTTCAAACTTATAAAAGTTTTATGTATGTGGAGTATTCAAAATCGATGCTGCTTCTACTCTTGACTTACTGCATCAGGTAAGCCTAAACACACTAGTTCGTGCTGAAATACCCTCCTGCCTATATAAAACAGCATTAACGCCTGTACAGGCTTAATTTGATCGCTTATAATAATTGTAAATTTGACGCAAAAAATGTAATATACATACTGCTTTCCGGGTTCTGGAGACAGTTGAACCGCAAATAAGCAGCTACCTGGGTTTGTACTGGCCTTTTGATGATTTAACCACTATCGAAGCATGTTAAATATTCCTAACTGCCTGCTAAAGGGTAAATATCTGTTTGCCATACTGATAGTTGGTGTATGCCTTTCTGCGTACCCACAGGCAGGAAAACTGTTTACAGTAGACCTGGAGCTTTCTAACAGCCTTATTTATGATGTGTTCCAGGATAGCAAGGGCATTATCTGGGTGGCTACCGAAGACGGCCTGAACCGCTACGACGGCTCTAAATTCACCACCTACAAACACGATTCCCGGGACTCCACTTCCTTACTGAACAATTATGTGCGGCTGCTATTTGAAGACCAGCAGGGCAATCTGCTCATTGGCTTTTACAACGGACTGCAGTTGTACGACCGTGCAACGGAAACCTTCCGGAAAATTCCCCTGGTGGTAAACGAAGGCGAGCATTTTGATGCACACGTGATCACCATCACACAACGGCAAGGGGGACAGATCCTGGTGGGCACCTCTGGTTACGGGGTATTCGCCCTTAGTTTTGAGGGAGCCGTACCCAGCGCTTTTCCGTTAGAGGATAAGATTCCCGCCAGTGTGATCAACCTGCTGTTCGAAGACAGAGACCGGAACCTATGGGTGTTTTCCGAAGACAAGGGGCTTTTCCGCATTGGCAAACAGGGAAGAATCGAATATTATGCTGCGGCTAAGGGCATTCCTCCAACGGCCATCACCGGCCTTTGCCAGGACCAGGAGGGCAATCTTTATGCGAGCAGTATCAAGCATGGGCTCTTTGTGTACCATAGCAGCGCCAACCGCTTCACTCCTATCCTTTACCCGCCCGCTCCCAATTTGCCCATTTCAAGCATGCATTTGGGAAAGGGAGACGAACTCTACCTGGGCACCGACGGCTATGGCGTTAAGATTTACGACCTGAAGAAGAAAGTCATTACAGAAGGTAGTTTCAATGTGACCTCCTTCGATTTTGAAAAATCGAAAATACATGCCATTCTTGAAGACCGGGCAGGTAATCTCTGGTTAGGCATTTATCAGAAAGGTGTGATGCTGCTGCCGGCCAGGGCCGGCAATTTTAAATATGTCGGCTACAAATCGGTGCAGCAGAACAGCATTGGTTCAAATGCTGTTTTGGCTATTCTGGAAGATCAGGAAGGTACCCGCTGGATTGGCACCGATAGCGATGGCCTGTATGCTACTGGCCCAAATGGAGCGCAAAAGGCCCATTTTAGCCCTTCGGCAGATCCTGCTTCCGTACCTGCCACCATCATTTCCCTTTACGAAGATTCCGACCGCAACCTATGGGTGGGCTCCTACCTGAAAGGCCTGGCCAGGCTAAACCCGAAAACCGGAAAGTGCGAGTATGTGAACACACTCCTGGACCAGAATGGCAACAAAGTGGAGCGGGTTTATGGCCTGGCGGAAGACCGAAACAAAAACCTCTGGATCGGCACCATGGGAGCCGGGCTATATTCCATGGATCTGGCCACCCAAAGAGTTACGCACTACAGCCCGGTTTCCCCTTCAGCGCAGAGCAGTGATGTAAACATGCTGCACAATGGCTGGATCAATTGCCTGCTGGTTACCAGACGCGACAAGCTCTACATTGGTACCTACGATGGCCTGGGCTGCCTGGATTTGAAAACCAAAAACTTCGCTTCCACCCATGGCACCAACCGCCTGCTTAGAGGCCATATTATTTACTCCCTGCACGAAGATCATAGCGGTAACCTCTGGATAGGCACCTCAAAGGGGCTGATCTACCTGAACCCGCAAACAGATGAGATTAAAACCTATACCACAGAAGATGGCCTGCCCAGCAATGTGGTATGTGCCATTAAAGAAGATAAGTCCCATAACCTTTGGATCAGCACCCATTATGGCATTTCTAAACTAAACCCAACCAGCAAGAGGTTTATCAACTACTTTGCCAACGATGGCTTGCAGGGCAACGAGTTTAGCAAAGGCGCTGCCTTTGTGAATAAGGAGGGGCAGCTCATCTTTGGGGGAATCAACGGCATTACGTACTTTAGCCCGGAGGAAATACCGGAGGTGATCTCCAGCCCTTTGCCAGGGCTGGAAGTGCGCATTACCGGCTTTTACCTCCACAACAAGGCGGTAAAAAAAGGAATGAAATCCGGAAGTTACCCTATTGTAGATACAGCTGTAATGGATGCCGAACACTTCCATTTGTCACATCAGGACAACTCCTTCAGCCTTGAATTATCGGCGATGGAGTTTACCCATCCAGAACGCATCACCTACCAGTATTCACTGCAGGAGGGCGAGTGGATTAGCCTGCGGCCCGGAAACAATACCGTTACCTTCAACGGCCTGGCACCCGGCACTTACCGCTTTGCGTTTCGGGCCAAAGATTACAACACCTATTCTAATCCCAGGGAAATCTCCATCCTGATCTCACCTGCCTGGTATTTTTCGGACTGGGCAAAAGGGGGATATGCACTTGCCCTGGGCCTGCTATCACTACTGGTAGTGCTGCAGCTGCGCCACCGCTACCGTACCCGCCAAAAGATGCAGCAGCACCAGCAAGCCAAGCAGATCAACGAAGCCAAGTTGCAGTTTTTTATTAACATTGCGCACGAGATCCGAACGCCCATGACCCTGATCATCAATCCCCTAAAAAGGTTGATGTCGATAGACGATAATGTGGAGCGGCAACAATCATATACCACCATGCAGCGCAATTCCCAACGCATTCTGCACCTCATCAACCAGCTCATGGACATCCAGAAAATTGACAAGGGGCAGGCCCAGCTCAGGTTTCAGGAGACGGAGCTGGTAGGGTACCTCAAGGGGCTATGTGCTATCTTCAACGAACAATCCCGCAGCAAGCATATTGCGCTTAATTTCTATCCTCAACAGGAGGAATTGCCGCTATGGATAGATCCCGGCCATTTCGATAAAGTAGTCCTGAACGTGCTATCCAATGCCTTTAAGTTTACTCCGGAAGGGGGCAAAATAGAGATGTACCTGAACAGCGGTGTGGAAGAGCATGCTGAAAATAGACCAAAGCAGTATGCAGAGCTTGTGATATCCGACAGTGGCATTGGCCTTGCCGGGCACGAACTGGAAAGGATATTTGAATGCTTCTACCAGGCCAAAGCCACACAAAACCATTTTGCCGAAGGCACCGGCATCGGGCTGCACCTTACCCGTTCCATTGTAACGCTGCATCACGGCAGCATTCGGGCCGAAAACAATCCAGGTGAAAGGGGATGTCGTTTCATTATGCGCTTTCCCCTGGGCAAAGAGCACCTGCAAGCTGCGGATACAGTAGATACGCTGCCCCAGCAGCCCCAAACTAAACCCTCCGCCGGAGCCCTGCCGCTGCCTGCTGAAAATACACCGGAGGCAAAGGTAAAACCCAAAACCAAAAGCCGTATTCTGGTGGTAGATGACGATGCGGAAATCCGCAGGTACCTCTGCCAGGAGCTGGCAGCGCACTATCACATGAGCGAGTGTTCGAATGGTAAAGAAGCCCTAGCGATGGTACTGCAACAGGCCCCGGACCTGATTATCAGCGATGTGATGATGCCCGAGATGGATGGCATTACCTTTTGCCGGAAGGTTAAGCAGCACCCCAACATTAACCATGTGCCGGTGGTGCTGTTAACGGCAAAATCCGGTGATGAATATACCCTGGAGGGCCTGGAGACAGGCGCTGATGCTTACCTCGTAAAACCTTTCCACCTGGATATCCTGCAAAAAAGCATTCAGAATCTGATTCAAAACCGGACCCTGCTGCGGAACAATTTTTCAGGAAGCCAGCAGCAGCAGGACAAGGTGCAGCCTATCATGCTAAAATCGGCCGATGAGAAACTGATGAAAAAGGTCATGGACCTGATCAATCAGCACATGAGCAATACCGACCTAAGTGTGGAAATGATTGCAGGCGAAGTGGGGATTAGCCGTGTGCACCTGCACCGCAAAATGAAGGAGCTGACCAATCAAACTACCCGGGACTTTATCAGGAATACCCGCCTGCAGCAGGCAGCAAGCCTGCTTACCGGCAAGAACCAAAATATATCCGAGGTAGCTTTTGCAGTTGGCTTTACCAGCCTGGCTACCTTTTCCACTGCCTTTAAAGAGTTTTATGGCGTTCCACCTACCGACTATATGGAAAATCATTCAAAAGCAGAGCTTGTAAGTACGGAAGGCTAATCAAAGTAAAGCAGCTAAGAAGAAAGTGGATTGCCAAGAAAATGCCTCCCTCTATTTAAATAGAAGCTGTGCATATTGGTAGAGGCTTCGGCGCCAGGTTAGCCACTCGTGTGCCGTTCCCTCCGACTCGTAGTAGGTATGCTTTATGCCCTGCTTATTCAGCATGTTGCGAAAAGCAGCAACCGACTTGGGAAATACTTCCGGCTCTTTGGTACCCATGCCAAGCCACAGCACTTTTAGCTGTTGGTCGACTTTCTTACCATCTTTAAACGCCCCGCCTAAAAATGTATTTACTTCAATTTCATCAGCACTTGGGTAATTAGAGGTGGCGCTAAAGCCCCCGTAATACGCAAACTTGCGGAGATTATTCATGATAACGCGCATGGTTTGGTTCGCCCCCATGGAAAGGCCGGCAATGGCCCTGTGCTCGCGATCGGTTTTGGTCCGGAATTCCGTATCGATCATGGGAATCACTTCCTTCATCAATACATCTTCAAAGACCATGGCCGGGCGGGTAGGATTACTTACTGTTTGCTCCTCGTTAGGTTTAAAAGCATAGCCGTTATCCATGACCACGATCATGGGTACAGCCTTTTTTTCGGCTATCAAATTATCCAGAATCAGGTTTGCCCTACCCTGGCTCGACCAGCCGGTTTCGTCTTCGAAGCTGCCATGCTGCAGGTACAGCACCGGGTAACGGGTATTGAGGTTTTTCTCATACCTGGGGGGCGTGTATACAAAGCAGCGGCGCCAGGCTCCGGTAATCTCCGAAAAATAGATTTTCTCGCTCACTAAGCCATGAGGCACCTGTTTCAGGGAGTAAAACTCCTGGTCTTTGGCCGGAATTTCGATACCGCTTCCCCAACGGCCTGCGCCATAGAAGTATTTGCTGCCCGGATCGGGCACAGAAGCGCCGTCGATATTCAGTTGGTAATAGTGAAAGCCTTCATCTTGTGGGGCCGACTCGCCTATCCAAACACCCTGGTCATCTTTTACCATATCGTATTTTACCCCGCCAATGTCGAGCTGCACCCTTTTGGCTTCCGGTGCGGAGATTTGTGCACGCACCCGCCCCTCGGAGTTTACCTGGGGGTATTCCTTGCCAGGTTGGTTCACCGGAGAGGGCATGAATTCATCAGTATTGTTCTCCTGCTGGTTCTGGGCCAGGCAAACAGAGGTACACATCATCAAGGCAAAAGCAGTTAGCGTATTTTTCATCATGTATTCTTTTATTTTTGGAACAACAGGGGCGCAAATTGATACAGATCGTGCCGCCAAACAGGCCAGGTATGTCCGCCGGGGTACTCGCTGTAGTGGTACTTCACCCCCCTCTCGTCGAATTTTGAGAGCATCACTTTGCAGTTGTGGTAGGCAATGTCTTCGGGGCCACCCATGGATATCCAGAAAGACTTCAGATTATTGTTGATCGTGGCCGCATGCTCCTTCATGAAAGCGTACTCCGGATCGCTTAGCTCCGGGTTGTTGGCAAACCATCCCGAGCTAAACACCCCCAAGTGGGCAAACATGTCGGTATTGCGGACACCGGCGTAGAGGGTTTGCTGGCCGCCCATTGACAGGCCGGCCAGGGCACGGTTTTGGGCGCCGAGTGCCACGCGGTAATGGCTTTCCACAAAGGGAATGGCCGCCTGCTTCAGCTCCTGCTCAAAAAGACGCAAGGACTGTTGAAAGTTATTCCGCGAACCCAGGTTACCATCCAGCATCACCACCAGCATGGGTTTGGCTTTGCCTTCTGCAATCAGATTATCCAGGATCAGGTCGGTGCGGCCCTGGGTAGCCCATCCCCGCTCGTCTTCGCCACCGCCGTGCAGCAGGTAGAGTACGGGGTATTTTTCAGCTACCGAGGCGTCGTAGCCAGGAGGTGCGTAGATGTACATCCTGCGCCAGCTGTTGGTCACGGGTGAGAAATAACGCCTGATGCGAATATCACCATGGGGCACATCTTTTAGTGCGTAAAATCCGCCATCCTGATATGGAATTTCAATACCACTGGCCATGCGACCCATGCCGTAAAAGGTTTCGCTGGCAGGATCTGCCACCGCCACACCATCCAGCAGCAGGGAGTAGTAGTGAAAACCCCTGCTGATAGAGTCGGTGGTCACGGTCCAGGTGCCGCTGCTATCTTTCTCCAGTTCCCACTTACGGCCCAGATCTACCTGGACCTTATCAGCCTCGGGTGCATTCACACGGAAAATCACACGATTGTCGGGCAGGATCTGGGGATAGGCTGCGGAGCGGATGTTGGTGCTGGCAGGTGCTCCCAGTATAGTGTACTTGGAGAAGGCAGATCGATCAACCGGCTTGAACAGAAACTGGCTGAACAGGTAGAGGCCGTTCTTCCACACCTTAAAATCGTGCCCGCCTGGCTCCAGGTAATAAATGTGAGGTACGCTGTTTTGATAGAGGTAGTCGTGCATACGCTGGCTTACGCCAAGTAGGTTGTCTTGATCGCCACAGGAAATAAAGAGCAGCTTGAGCTTATTTGCAGCCTCCTGGGGATTGGGCAACAGTTCTTCGGGCTTTTTGGTGTTGGGCGCTGCCGAAAAGGCCCCTACCCAGGCAAATTTTTCCAGATTACCCAGTCCAAAGTTCAGGGATTGGCCGCCGCCCATCGAAAGGCCTGCTATGGCCCGGTTTTCCCGGTCCTTCAGCACCGGGTAATTCTTTTCCACAAATGGAATCAGGTCATGGAGCAAATCCTGCTCAAAGCGGCTGAAGGCCTCAATCTTGTCGGGTGCAAAAATATCACCCACGGCCCGGTCGTCTTGCATGGCCCGGCCGTTGGGCATTACCACCAGCATAGGCTTGAGCTTTTTTTCGGCGTAAAGGTTGTCCAGGATCACCTGAGGATTACCCCCGTTCAGCCATTCTTTTTCATCGCCGCCAATGCCGTGCAAGAGGTACAGCACCGGGTATTTCTTCTTTTTTGAATAGCCGGGGGGCGTGTACAGCAGGGCTCTGCGGGTGGTACCAACTGTTTTGGAAGTATAGCTTATGGTGTCGATTTTGCCAGTGGCGATGCCACTTCGCACCTGATCAAAGCCCGAAGGTGCCTGTTTGAGGATTTCCTGCCCCTGGGTGGGAAGCACCAGCAGCAGAAGTCCGCACATGAGTATCATAAGTTTTTTCATAGCAACTATTATTATTAGATTATCTGTAAGTGGATCTAGTAGCGGATGGTGTTCAGATATATCGGGTTATCTATCCATTCTACTTTACTTCTTATCGGCTTTCAATAGGAATACACTGCCTGGTGTAGTCGCCAGATCGTATTCATACACCCGCCTCAGAGGCACCTCTTTAATGACTGCATCTGCCGAGACAAGGGGTTCTTTTATCGAAGGCTCCTGATAAAAGGGATTAAGGTTCTTCCCTTTGGCTATCTTCAGGCCTTTGCCGGTAAGCGGCACATGGGAACGAATTCTGCAATTACCGCCCTGGGCAGCGAGAATCTTTACTTCCATTAGCTGCCCCCCGTCCCACGCAGCATCCACCTCAAAACCTCCCCTGGCGCGGAAACCCTTGAAACTTCCCCTTTTCCAGGCATCCGGCAGGGCGGGCAGCAGATGCAGGGCACCATCGTGGCTCTGCAGCAGCATTTCGGCAATACCGGCGGTACAGCCAAAATTCCCGTCGATCTGGAATGGCGGATGTGCATCAAAGAGGTTCGGATACGTACCGCCCTGCTCACCAGAACTGGCCTGAATAGCAGGCGTCAGCTGGTCCTGGATGAGTTTGAGTGCATGATTTCCATCCAGCAGTCGTGCCCAAAGATTTACCTTCCAGCCCATCGACCAGCCGGTAGACTCATCGCCCCTAGCCTCCAGGGAAGTTCTGGCCGCCTGAAATAGGGCGGGCGTACGGTAAGGAGAAATCTGGTTAGAAGGGTACAATCCCCACAAATGCGATACATGCCTGTGCCGGTCCCCGGGGCTGTCCCAATCGTGCAGCCACTCCTGCAGCTGGCCCCAGCGCCCTACCTGCATGGGCGGCAGCTGGTTTAATTTCTTGCTGATTTCTGCCACCAGGCTATCGTCCATGCTGAGGATTCGGGCTGCCCGGATGGTGTTGCTGAACAGGTCGAAAAGCAGCTGATTATCCATAGTAGTACCAGCCGCTACAGATGCATCAGGGTGTTTTAGTGGGGCATTCTCCGGAGAAATGGAAGGTACCACCACCAGCCATCCCTGCTCAGGTTCCTGTACCAGGAAGTCCAGATAAAACAGGCTAGCTTCTTTGAGTACCGGGTACACCGACGCCAGGTATTGCTTATCGCCGGAATACTCCCATTTGTTAAACATATGCTGCGACAGCCAGGCACCACCCATCGGCCACATGCCCCAAAAGGCACCATCGACGGGTCCTGTTATGCGCCAGATATCGGTATTATGGTGCATGACCCATCCCCTAGCCCCGTACATGTCCCGTGCAGTTTTCCGTCCGCTCTCCGCAAGCTCCCTTACCATTTGGATCAGCGGCTCATGCAGCTCTGCAAGATTGGTGAGCTCTGATGGCCAGTAATTCATTTCAGTGTTGATGTTCACCGTATACTTGCTATCCCAGGCCGGAAAAAGCTGGTCGTTCCAGATGCCCTGCAGGTTAGCCGGCTGGCCGCCGGGCCTGGAGGATGCAATCAGGAGGTAGCGGCCAAACTGAAAGTACAAACCTACCAGATGAGGGTCGTACCCTTTGCCAAATCCTGCCACCCGCACATCGGTAGGATTTTTAGCGGCATCACTAACGCCTAAGTCCAGGCTCACCCGCCTGAAAAGCTGCTGATAATCCTTAACATGATCAGCAAGCATTTCATCATACCCTTTGGTGGCGGCCTTCTGCAGAAAGGCCGCTGCCCTTTCTCGGGCATTGCCGCTGATGTCCTGATAATTATTAAAGTTGCTGGCAATGGAGATGTAAAGGGTAGCGGCATTGGACCCCGTTACCACCAAAGCGCTATCACCGGCCGATACTGAACCGCCTTGGGTGACCACTTTCACCCGTGCCTCGAAATGTACACCCCCTGCGATGCCTTCGTGATCGCTGCCCATACCCAAGAGCACTAACTCCCTATTTCCGCTGGTGGAAAGGCCATAGGGGGCGGGCCGGTCCATACTGGCCGAAAAGCTGAGGGCACCGGTTTTGTCTGCCGTAAGATGTACCACAATCAATTGATCGGGAAAGGAAGAAAATACCCTAGTTTCGTAGTTTACTCCCTGCCGCCTGTACCGGGTAGTTACCACAGCCTTTTCAAGATCCAGCTCCCGGTAGTAGCTGGTATAAGGCTCCTGCCCGGAAAATTGGATCTTTAGATTCCCTACGGTCTGGTAGGGCATTCCGTTTACGCCACTAAAAAACTTCCGGTCCAGGAGTTGCTGCGCATCAACATACCTGCCCTCAAAAATCATTTGTCTTACCTCGGGCAGTGCTTCTCTGGCCCCGAGAACATCGTTTCGGTGTGGCTGCCCGGCCCAAACGGTATTTTCATTGAGCTGGATACGCTCCTGCAAGGGATCGCCAAACACCATGGCACCAAGGCGGCCGTTTCCCACCGGCAAGGCTTCCACCCACTGCCGGGCGGGCTGGGTGTACCAAAGTTTCAGCGGCGCATGCTGCTGTGCAATTCCCTCGAACATCAGGGTCAAACTTATAATCGCATATGCAATACATTTATTCATGTGAGTGCCCCTTCCCTTTCTGTTTTATTTAGCGATTATTGAAGGTGTTGCAGCTTGCACCGCCCAGGCGCAGGCCGGAAATATCAGATTCCACTATGCTTGTCTGCCCAGGCGGTGTAACCTTCAGAGCCGTGTCCGTCAGCTTTAACTGCACGAACGGCCCAGCCTCTATTCCAGCGCCAGTACTATCACTGAAAAGGGAGGTACTTTTACGGTAAGGGTATTTCCTTTGAGCCGGGCATCTTTGAAAGCTTTTGGTGTGATCAGATTCGGGTTTTCGAAGGTGTTGTGGTCCTGAAGCCTTTTAGCACTCAGTATTCTGCCGCTCAGCCTTTTGTAGCTGGCCCCTTTGATGTCGATAGTGGTCTCCTGTGCCTTGCTGGCATGTACATTCACCAGGCTGATGTGGGTTTTGCCCTCCTTGTTACGGGAAGCCGACGCCCAGATGGCCTTCAATTTCTCGTCACCCAGCTGGTAATCTGCAGAATTCAGCTGCAGGGGCAGCAGCGTGGCATCCTGGTGCACCTTGTACATTTCCATTACATGGTAAGTAGGGGTGAGCAGCATTTTTTCCTCATCGGTCAGGATCACGGCCTGCAGCACATTCACGGTTTGGGCCAGGTTGGCCATGCGCACCCGCTCGCTGTGGTTGTTGAAGATGTTGAGTGTAGCACCGGCAATCATGGCATCGCGCATGGTGTTTTGCTGGTACAGGAATCCAGGATTGGTACCGGGCTCAACTTCGTACCAGCCGCCCCATTCATCTACCACCAGGCCAATTTTTTTCTCCGGGTCGTACTTATCCATGATGGCGCTGTGCTTCTCTACCAGCTCGTTCATCAGGAGTGCCTGCTTCATGGTGCCGAAATACTGTTTTTCGTCGAAGGTGGTAGAGGGGCCTTTGGCATTCCAGTCGGTTACGGCATAGTGGTGCAGGGCAATCCCTTCCATGAGCGAAAGAGGTATTTTCTTCATCAGCACCTCTGTCCAGTTATAGTCATCGCCGGCAGGTCCGGAAGCAATGCGGTAGATACCTCCTTCCATGTAGCCTCCAGCCAGGTAGGTGGCGTACTGTTTGTAGAAATTGGCATAAAATTCTGCGTCCATGTTGCCACCGCAACCCCAGGGTTCGTTACCAATGCCCCAGTATTTCACCTGCCAGGGTTCGGCCCGGCCGTTTTCCTGCCGCAGTTTCGCCATAGGATTCCCCTCCTTGGAGTTGGTGTACTGTACCCAGTCCATCATTTCCTGCACGCTGCCGCTGCCAACATTGCCGGCAAGGTAAGGCTCGGTTTCCAGCAGCTCGCAAAGGTTCAGGAAGTCGTGGGTACCAAAACTGTTGTTTTCGGTAACGCCGCCCCACCAGGTATTTACAATGGTAGGCCTCTGATCTTTCGGGCCAATGCCATCTTTCCAGTGGTAGGTATCGGCAAAGCAACCGCCCGGCCAGCGCAGGTTGGGGATATTCAAGTCCTTAAGGGCAGCGATCACATCTTTACGTACCCCATTCACATGCGGTATTTTGGTATTGTCTTCGCCCACATAAAAGCCGCCGTAGATACTGCGCCCCAGGTGCTCGGCAAAGTGGCCGTAAATGTGGCGGTTAATGGTTTGGTCGGCTCCTTTCGCATTTAGCGTAATGGTGGTTTGTGCGTAGCCAAGCAGGCTGCAAAGAAGTAAAAGGCCACTAGAGAATATTTTTTTCATCCTTTGATTAGTAGTTTTAGCTGGTTTGAGTTTTTTTTCGGAAAGATGGATTCCTGCACAGGGCATGAAAGTATTTGCCATCTTTAGCAGGAAATTTAGTTTAATATCATACCCTTTACAACCCTCCGGTAATCTGGTCGCTGATACGGAAGTAGTCAAAATCCACATGCCCGCCCGGGTTCCTGGTTGCGTAATAGAACAGGCCAAAACGATAGCCCATGAAGTGCGGAAGGGTGTAGGCCATTTTAAGGTCCGTACCAATTTTTGTCCATTGCCTGCCATCGAGGCTGTAATAGAAAGTGGCCACATCCCGGCGCTCTCTGAAGTCGCCTTCAGCTTTCAGGTATAGGGTTTTCTGGCGGAGTGGTATTTTTTCAGCTTCTACCCCCCTGCCCGATTCGCCATTTATCATTACGATGAACCTGGCTCCACCTTCCTGTTTAACTCCTACCAACCCCCAATGCTGTTGCAGCATAGCAAGTCCGGCAATATCGCCATCTTTCATCCTGGAAACATCTATTGCCGTAACTCCCGCACTTTCGGGGCCGATGGTTCGCTGGGTGAGGGTATTGCGGGCCACTACAAAGGAGGTATCGACACGCCCGGTGGCCAGCCGCAGAAAGCCTTTGCGTTCGGTAACCGACCAGAGGCGGTTATCGGGATTGTGATTCCACTGCCATACCAAAGGCAGCGCCGGCTCCCCTTTTTTGCGGCTGAATTCATCGGAAGCTACGATACCCGGCATCAGTCCCTTGCTTGCAGGCAGATCAAGCACATCAGGCACTTTACCACCAATTCCCAATACTGGCCAATCTGCTTCCCATATTACCGGAACAAGATAAGGGATACGGCCTACGGCTCCCCAATCCCGGAACAGGTACGCATACCATATGCCCTCAGGTGTATCGATAAGGCCTCCCTGTGCCACGCCTTTGTCCTGCAGCGCCAGCCTGCCCTCGTAAGGGCCGGTGAGTTGATCAGCCCGATGGACGATTACGGTACGCATTCCTCCTTTTGGCCATGCTATGTTAAACAGGTAGTACTTCCCGTTTACCTTAAACAGCTGGGAGCCTTCGGCGGGCAGCATAATATCCGGGCCTGCGGGAGCAGTGGCATTTTCAATTAGCACACGCTCGCTGCCCTCCTTTATGCCAGAAAGATCGTCCTTCAGCTCCACCATCCGGAGGGTGCCTCCGCCCCAGATCATGTAGATCTTTCCGCCCTCGAAAAAGAGAGTATGGTCGTGCAAAGCAGGTGCAAAAGAAATGGTTTTCCAGGGGCCTTTCTCTATATTCTTTGTAGTATAGATGTAAGTCTTGTTTGTAGTTTGGGCGAAGGTTGTTACATAATACATGCCATCATGATACCGAAGGCTGCTGGCCCAGGAGCCTCTCCCATAGGAGTTTTGCCCCTTTTCAAGATTTAATGCCGCAACATCGACCAGGGTATCGTAGGCGTAACTGACCAATTCCCAGTTTACCAGGTCGGTGGATTTCATGATAGGCAACCCCGGGCTCATGTGCATGGTGGTACTGCTCATGTAGTATATATTGCCCACCCGGATCATGGCCATATCGGGCACATCGGCATAAATAACTGGATTTTGCGCCCTTTGCTCCTGTCCCATCGCTGCATGGCACAGCAGGCTGAAAAAAATCAGAATAAGACTATTACAAAGGGTTTTCATAAACAAACAAGAAATTGTTACTATTCCAGAATGATCAGGAGCGAAAAAAAAGGAACAGGCAACCAGCCCTATCTGTTATTCTCATAATGGGATATTAACTTTTATTGCGGCAGAGCATCGTTGGCAGAGGTAGCATATAAGCCAATCATACAACCTGTGAAGCCTTTGTCCACATCGGTCGAAAGAATATCGCCCGAAACAGTGCCGCCCAGATTCTGAAAGTCTGTGCCATTGGTGGAATAATTAAATCGGTAGTCATCGCCTGTTGCTTCCACCTGCAACCGTAGGGGATTCTTTAATTCAATTTTTTGGCTGGCAATGGTTTTGGATACACCGTTTTCAGTTCTTTCCAGCAGCACATAATAATCGGCCCCTTTTCGGGTCAGGCCAAATACGTAGTTAAACTTTTCGCTTTGCAAGCACACAATGCCGGCCAGTTCTTTTTCAGATGCCGGCTTGTAATTGAGACTTGTGGTGTAGGAGAAGTTGTTGTGCTGCTGTCGGTAAAATAAGGTAGAGGTGGGCTTCACTTCCTTTATGCTCACCGGAAAGGGATTTATCTTCAGGCCCTGTTTGGTGAGGGAAACAAAATTTTCGCGGGGGCCTCTTAAGCCAACCCACCGATAATCCAGCTTTGGAGCAGAAAAATTATCGCTGTAGGTAAAGTTCCCATTGGGTAAAAATCCATCCCTACCGGTTTTGTTTTCAACACCTGCGGGCATTTTCAGCTTTGGTTCCAGGGGTATCAGGCCATTGATAAATACCGGGAATTCTCCCGACCAGTCGATGGGCAGTATAAAGGTTTCGCGGCCAATGTTCACCCTGCCTTTTTCGTTTGGCCGGATGGCCAGGAAAACGCCATAGTACTCTCCATCGGGCCCTTCTACCATGTCAGAGTGGCCGGCCCAATCTACTTTGTTAATCCGCTCAGGGTTCAAATATCGCTGGCTTAAAATGGGGTTGTTAGGTGCCGGCACATAAGGTCCTTTCGGATCGTCGCTTACAAACACCACTTCGCTGTGCCATCCGCCTGTGCCGCCTTCGGCACACATCAGGAAATAACGTCCCTCCTTTTTGTAAATATGAGGTGCTTCAATCCAGATAGGCTTTTTGGACAGATCCACCCCGCCGTCAACAATTATCTTGTCGGTGCCGTCAATCACCTGGTCCTTCTCCAGATTATATTCCCAGATCTTGATCACGCGGTGCCCTTCGTAAAGTTCTTTTCCTTTATCCGGGGCATCGTTGTGCACCACGTAGGCTTTGCCGTCCTCATCAAAGAAAAGCGCGGGGTCTATTCCCTCAAATTTTAATTTAAACGGGTCGCTCCAGCCCTTCAGAGGGTCCTTTGTTTTTACCACAATATTGCCAAACCCGCCGGCAAATTGCGTAACGATCATGTAAAAGGTGTCGTTGTGGGGGTTGTACTCAATATCGGGTGCATACACTCCCGCGCTGATGCCGGTATCATGCACCTTTAACTGTGAGGGTCTGTCGAGCACATGGCCAATCTGCCTCCAGTTCACCAGGTCTTTTGAGTGGAAAATTGGCACGCCTGGAAAGACCGCAAAGGTGGAGTTTACCAGGTAATAATCATCGCCTTTGCGGGTAATAGCAGGGTCAGGATACATACCCTGCAAAATAGGCGTGTAAAATTCATCGGCCTCTAATGGATGGTCTTTGTAAATCTGGTCTTTTCCTTCGTAGACAAAATTGGAAAACACTGGTGCATTTTTGGCTGGCTTGATCTTTGTCTGGCTATTTCCCGCTAACCCCAAAACAGAAAATAAGACCATCAAAATACACGGCAACCCTATTAATTTATTTGCCAGAGGAGAAATTCTAAAATTCATCTTCTTCATTTTCTAACATTCCAAATATTTAGAACAGTAATCAAAGCGTACGCACAGATCAATTTCACAATGAAAGCATCAAGTCAGCGACTTGTAGGTTGCCTGCTTTGATGATGCACGCACTACCAGTTTCGATTGCATACAGAGCTGCTGAACAACGCTGGTTTTCTCAGAGTTGATTTCATTGAGTAACAAATGGGTGGCTTCCTGTCCTATTTCGAAACTTGGATAAGCGATGGAAGTTAGGGAAGGCTCTAGTACTGTTGCATGAAACTCATCTGCGAATCCTGCAAGGCCTATATCCTGTGGAATTTTCAGCCCTTTCCTTTTTATTTCTTTTATAGCTGATAAGACTATTTCATCATTTGCACCCAGAATACCATCAGGAGGATACTTCAGCGATAGCAATTTTTTAGTAGCATGGGCAGCTCCCTCGGACTTCATATCAGAATAAACCAGAAGTCGCTCATCAAACGACAGTCCACAGGCTTGCAAGCCCTTCTTATACCCTTCTATTTTCTCTCTGGTATCGTTTTGGTCAGGAAGCCCAGTAAGAAGGGCGATTTTAGTTGCGCCCTGTTGGTATAGATGAATGGTTAGTTCCCGGGCTGCTGCTACCAGATCGAATACCACGGACGATACTTCATTGGTTCTGCACACCCTATCAATGAACACCATGGGAATATTTGCATCAATGATTTTATCGAAATGGCTATATTCTGCTGTTTCTTGTGCCAGGCACACCATAATTCCATTTACCCGCAGCCTTAGCAGCTTGTTCAGGTTTTCTTTTTCTTTGCTGAAAGAATTCTGTGAGGAAGTGATAACAATGTCGTACCCGTTTGCTTTGGCAACATCTTCTATGCCACAAATAATAGAAGGATAAAAAAGCGTAGTGACATCAGGCACTATCACCCCTATGGTATTACTATGTTGTTTATCCATAAACTTCGCCCAGGGGTTAGCTGTATAGCCCCATTCAACGGCAAGTTTTTTTATTTTTTCTATAGTAGCTGAACTTAGATCCGGGTGATCTTTCAATGCCATGGACACTGTAGATGCTGAGACCCCCAGATGTTTGGCAATGTCTTTTAATAACACTTTTCTCTTGTTCATGGTACGCTTATTAGTTCCTTCCGGATCGGTGGAGGGTGCCTTTACAGCAGCTGCCGCTATACGTCTGCTTATGTCCAGCATTCTCCTATAAGGCTGCATGGTTATGCTATGCGCCAAGCATGCTACTCACAGTTTTACCCTTCATTGAAGAGGAAAATAATTAGCAATGCAGCCCACCTGTCCAAGCAGAAGGATAATTGACTTTTTGTAAATGATCCGTGAAAACAAATATATTGACAACTTGGCGAGGGTGTAAACAACAGTGTTACATGCATTCATGAGCATGTAACATCCCCATGCCGGTATGTTACAGACATTTGTGCTCATGTAACATCTCTTCGAAAGAGCGCAGAGAAGCGCGTTTTTCTTCCAGCTACACAAAGAGATTGGAGCCAGTTAACACAGCAAGCTGTTGGAGAAGTAACTGCGGACACTTTAGAATAAATCAGTAGCGCCGCTGCGGATGTAAGCTCCCCTGAAAATTGGGCCAGTTAAAAGTTGATTTTCAATTTACAATTTCTTCTAATAAATCAGCAGGTGCTCTGAAGTTCAGCGCCTGGTGAGGCCGGTGGTGATTGTAGCGGTCCGCCGCCGCGGTCCAGTCGCCATTCTTCTGCTTTTTCTCGCACTTCTGATAAGGTTCTGAACACATAGGCATTTAGAAGTTCTCTTCTGATGCTGCCATTGCATCGCTCCACATAAGCGTTCTGCATGGGTTTACCTGACAGAATGACTACCAGACGGATCTTATTCTCTCTGCACCAGCATTCTAGCTTATAAGAGATAAATTCAGGCCCGTTATCCACTCTGATCATTCCGGCAATCCTCTGAACTCCTTTAGGTACTCTAGTACCCGAATAAGGCGCAGAGCAGGAATTGACAGATCAGCTTCCATAGTGAGGATCTCCCTGCGGTCCGCCGCTGCGGTTATAGTCGTCGACGATGTTCAAGAGTCTAAAGGTTCTTCCATCCCAGAGGCTATCAGACAGCCCCGCTGCCGCATAAAGTCTATCGACCAAACCTGATTGATTTTCTCTGGTTGAAACAGTGCCTGCTTTACCCTGGCAGGTAATCTTTTCTTGTGCCTTCTTCTGATGTTGAGCCGAAACTCGCTATAGACCCTGTATACCCGCTTATGATTCCAGCTGTGACCCTTCTTGCGTAGCCTGTAGTAGCACTGCCAAAAGCCAGTGGAGGGATGTTTTTCAACCAGGCTCTTTAGCTGTTCAATGATAAGAGTATCATCTTTTTGCTTGGGCTGGTACTGATAGCTGCTTCCGGGCAGGCTCACTACCGTACAGGCCTGACAATGGCTTACTCCATGCTCCTCTACCATAAATCCCACTATCGCCTTTTTCTCATCAGGCCGGGGGCGCCCCCGCCTTAAAGCTTTTTTTCTACTGCATCCTTTAGGGCATGGTGTACCAGCGAGAGTTCTGCAAACATGCGCTTAAGGCGGGCATTCTCCTCCGCTCCGGCGGCCCGGTTCGAGCTCCTTCATCCTTTTGAGCTCTTTTACCTCCAGGCCTCCATAGCACTGGCGCCAGCGGTCCGCCGCCGCGGTTGTAGAAGGCAGCAGTGGTGATACCTAGCTCCCGGCAGAGCTCCTGAGCATTGCGCCCGTTCTCATACTCCTTGATGGCCTTGATGATTTGTGTCTCGGCGGCCGGCGCCCGGTAAATTTTGTCTTTTTCATTCCATTTAAAGCCGCCGGGGCCCGGTTAGTAGTTTTTCTAACTGTTAAATGGCCGAACTTCGGGTAAGCCTACAGTGTGAGAGGCACTCCGTGGGTTTATAGCTCACGGCCGTCTACTCGATTAGCAACATGTGCCCTTCTTCTCGCAAATGTAGTCGGTCGATACATTGTCGTCATGGTGTCGTGGTATAGAATTAATTGTCTCGCCATCGTTATAACCTGCCAATGAATGTTTTACCTTTTTTACTCTGCTTTTAAAACTTTTACAGGTTTAATTTGCCCCGCCCGGATGGTTTGGGATAGGACTACCAGTAGCCCGAGTATGGCAACCAAACTAAAACCTATACTTATATTTATAAAACTCAAATTAACCAGATTGCTACCCAGATCCTGTCTAATTAAATCACCGGCAAAAAAGCCAGCCGGAACACCAATAAGTCCGGCAATTAGCATAAGAATGCCAAAATTTCTTGTAACTGTCCACACCAATTTTATTTTGCTTGCTCCCAACACCTTTCTTATACCTAGTTCTTTAGTGCGTGTTTCTACGGAGTAACTTGCTACGCCTAAAATGCCCAAACCGGCGATTATAAAAACAAGGAGCGCCATGCCTCCAAAAAGACCGATTCTGTCTCCACTGCTTGCTCCTGAATAACGGTGTTCTTTTAAATTATGAAGATTTGCTGTTTTTTCAGGAAAATTGTTATTCCATAAGGTTTGAATGGCTTTGGTCGCTGCCAATTCTGTATTCGGCTTTGTTTTTATGATAAGGGTGGATATTTCATTTGGCAAATACCGATACATTAGAGGGCGTTGTTCGTCAATAATTTCATTGGGCATGATGCCAATGACTTGTACATATGTAGAATCCAATAACAAATTCTGACCCACTAAAGTCTCCGATTTCTCAGACTGCATTAATTCTGCGGCAGCTTCATTCACCAACACGTACTGCTCAGCACTTTGAGGCATATTTTCAGGAAAATTCTGCCCGCGTTTTAAACTGATTCCTTCTGTTTCAATTGTCTTCGGGTCAATGCTTACGTAATTTATTTCCAGGATTTTATCATTTAATGTTACAGAAGATTTGCCCAGTTTCATGGGTTTATGATACCAGTTAGTTGCCAAAGTTGTTTCTACCTGACTTAACTGGCTTATTTCGTTTTGCAGGTTTTCATATTTTTCACCTTTCAAATCAAGTGTCAGGACGTTGGCTGGCACAGTTGATTCAATGATGGCACTGCTTTTTATTTCATAATCCGCCAGCATGACAACCTGAATCATAAGGATGATCAGAACTGAAAATTGCACAACAACCAAAATCTTATAAAAAGAAACAGTCCGAAACAGCTTAACATTTTTCATTTTACGCAAAGTTTGTATGGGCTTAAACGCTGACAGTATCCATGAGGGGAGCGCCCCTGCGACTAAGCCTGTGATAACTGCGTAGGCTAACAAGCCTAAAATTAAGGTTATATCCCAGGAAAATGTCACCTCCATATCGGGTATAGAATTCATTAAAATAATGACACAAGGCAATGTAAACAACAAAGCCAACACGGCAACAAGGGTGGCTTCTGTTAAGAACTGACCAATAATCTGTCCTCTTGTTGCGCCTATCGTTTTGCGGATACCTACTTCCTGCGCCCGGGAGACGGCACGCGCCAATGCCAGACTGATATAGTTGAAAGCAGACAAAAGGGTGAGAGCCAGAATTAAAGACAGCTGTATTGTTATGCTCTCCCAAGTGGTGCCGACATTGGGGTCATTTTTAATATCATTATTTCCAGGGGTAATATCTTCTACGGGTTGTGTCAAAAACTGAAGATTGCTCTTATCCAGTTTCCGGTTGTAGTTTTGGAGTGTGGTATTGAGTTGACTTAAATTATCTTCTGATTTTAAACGGGCATAAACTGCAGAACTCTTGAAGTGCTCCCAGTTTTGCGAAATATCACTGATTGCTCCTTCCTTTTCGAGCATTTTCGCAGCATTAACAGAAATCATTGCCTCAACGGGCAGATGCGTTCTTAAAGGCGGGTCCTGGATAATTCCTCCAACGGTATAAGAACCCAAGTTTTCAAATCGGACAGTTTGGCCTAAGGCGCTGGCGTTGCCAAATATCTTTTCTGCTGTACTTTCAGTTAAGAAAAGGGTGGTGGGATTATCGGCAAGGCTTTGTGCATTGCCTGACAGTAATTTAAAGCCAAAAACATCAAAAAAAGAAGGCTCTGAAAAAGTTATGTCAATGGGTATGTCGCCTCTGTCGGTTTGCAGGTTATGTTTTCCTGCCAGACGTACTTTTACGGTTTTTTCAACAAAGGAGATACTGTCCAGCTTAGACGCCAGCGGCAAGGGAGCTGTTGCCCATTTGGCTTGTTCCCCGTCTTTTGTTTCCTGTGTGAGTATCCGGACTATTTTATCTAATTCCGGATGGAAATGGTCTGTATCGATATCGGCTTTCAAGCCTGTAAAAAGAATGACCCCAACCGCCATACTCAAAGACAAGCCCAAAATATTGACAAATGAAAAAAGCTTGTTTTTCCAGAGTACCCGTATAGCGATTTTTAGATAGTTCTTTATCATGACTTAAAGTGATGATTTTTAATGAAAAATAAGCCAAATACTGAAGGGGAGTCCTTTCAAATCTACTGGCAAAGTGAGTACCAAAGTACAACCAATTAAATATCAGCATTTTACACAATTATTTATTTTAAACCTGTTCGATTTTGATACACTTGTTGTATCGATTTGATACAGTCAAGTACAAAAAAAATTACACCCAAATGAAACTGCGGCACTTACTTTTATCTCAGTGGGTGTTTGCCGTGGAGAAGCTTATTGGTAGGATTGTCAAACGTTTCTTTGTTGTCTGGGAATTATTTGTCGGCTTACACGGAACTCCACCCGTGCACGGCTAACAAAGTGGGTAGGATCATTGTCCGCTCCGAGCACGCCGCTGCCATCCAGGCCAACAATGAAAGGCTGTTAAAGCAGAAAGAAGCCTACCGAAAGCGACAGGCAATCGTGGAGCATCCCTTTGGTCCATCAAGCGAGTTCGGGCAGCGCAGGCTGGGGCTACACCTATACGCTGATGAAGGGTCTGAAGAAAGTTAACGGAGAACTGGCCCTTATCTTCACCTGCTATAAACTCAGGAGAGCTATGTCCATTTTAGGGGTTGCCAAGCTATTGAAACTGCTGAAAAACAAGAAGAAGTGGCTAATGGCTGCTTTTGTCTCACTTACAACATTTTACCAGAGGCTTTTTAAGCAACTCTTGATTCTTAGAGCGGAAAATAGGCAATTAAAATGCAGTGACTGAGAAGGGCTGAAAATGCCCCTGAAAGAAAGCCAAGACCACTCTTTTAGAGAAAAGAGAGTTTTTGCACACTCTGACTTCCGTTGAATAAAGCCGTTGCCTAGACACCGGCTGTTGTTAATGTATGAAAAATCCTCGTTTATTGAGACAAAACCGTCCGTTTTTTGAGACAAAAGTTTGAGAGCTACAAAAGCAGCTAAACTTCCTGGGTTAACATGAGATTAAGGCGTCCTCTATAGTTTAGTATCTTATGCTTTATGAACAGATCAGAGCCCTTAAGAATGGACAGCGATAATATCTAGAACCTACTACCCCTGTATGGACATAAAAAAACCGCCTTAGCAACTTGCAAAGGCGGTTTTTAGTAGTCGGGGTGGCAGGATTCGAACCTACGACCTCCTCGTCCCAAACGAGGCGCGATACCGGGCTACGCTACACCCCGAACAGTATCTATGTTTTGTCTCTGGAGACGTTTTCAGCGGAGAGGGGGGGATTCGAACCCCCGGTACAGCATTACCCGTACGACAGTTTAGCAAACTGCTGGTTTAAGCCACTCACCCACCTCTCCGTTCGTCTGCCCTCTCCGTTTACCGGAAAAGTGATGCAAATATAAGCGATTGGTAGATTACCCACCAAATAAATAAATAAATTTCTTCGTTTTTCTTTCAGCCAGTACCCTAACCCTATCTTACTAGAGGTATTGGGTACTCTGGCAGGTAGTTATTATATTTACCCCTGCTGTAATCTACTCCATGAACTGGTATAAAAACTTTGGCTCTTACGAAATCGCCCTCATCTTGCTCTTTGGAATAGGCTACCTGCTGTATGCCTACCGCTTCTATAGAGCCTCACGGGTGGTGGAGGGTAAAACAAGTATTTTTTTAGCAAAATTCATCTTGCGCACCCTGGTTTTCGCCCTCCTGCTTATGGCATGGCTGGGGCCTACCTTCGGCCAGGCAAAAAGGGAAATTAAGGCCGTTGGCAAAGATATTTTCATTGCTGTCGATCTCTCAAAATCAATGAACGCCTACGATGTGCAGCCCAGCCGCCTGGAGAAAGTAAAATTTGAGCTTAAAAAGATGGTAAACGCTTTTTCCTCCGACCGCGTAGGCATCATCATCTTCGGCACCGAAGCCTTTGTACAAAGCCCGCTTACTTTCGATGGCAGTGCCCTGCAGCTTTTTATTGAAACCCTGCACACCGGTCTGATTCCTTATGGAGGCACCGAGCTGGCAGCTCCTCTGCGGCTGGCACTCGACAAGCTAAAAAAAGAGGGTACACAGGAAGGTAAGCCCTCCTCCCGGCTGGTAATTCTGATCAGCGATGGCGAAGATTTTGGCGAGGAAGCCCAGGCGCTTGCCAATGAATACAAAAAAGAAGGCATCAGGCTTTTCACACTGGGTGTGGGTACCCAGGAAGGCAGCCGCATCAGAGAACGCCGGCTTTACAAACGCAATGATGATGGCGAAGAAGTAATTACACGATTGAATCCTGACGCCCTCAAAAGGCTGGCACAGGAGGCCAACGGCAGCTATTATGAAATCAATAATCGTCAGAACGAAACGCAGAAGCTTATCAATGCTGTTGCAGCTGTTGAGGGCGAAATGCAGGATGCACGGCTGATAGATGTATCCTCCAACCGGTATTACTACTTTCTGGCAGCAGCCCTGGTACTGCTTGCCCTGGATGCCATGCTTCACCTCAAATTACTGCGCCTATGAAATGGGGAATTCTCTTTCTTTTTATGCTAACGGTTTGGCAGGGGGGCGGTAACAGCCTAACACGTATAGCAGAAACAAACCGCTTAAAAGAAGCTGCTGCCGAGGCATACCTGGAGGAGCGCTATGCAGAAGCAGCCTCGATCTACGAAATTCTGCTCACCAAATGGGGCGATGAATCAGATGCCGTGAGGCTTAATTACGCCCATGCCCTGATGCGGGCAGAAGAAAAGGAAAAAGCAACTGAGGCCTACCGGCAGCTAGCAGAAGGCAATGCTGGCCGGCCCGCAAAGTCTGTAGCTTTGCAGCAGCTGGGGTTCCTGGCTTCGGAAGATGAGAAACAGCTGCAAAATGCCCTGCAGTATTTTAAGGAGGCCCTTAAAGCCAATCCGGGTAACGAAACTGCCCGCCAAAATTATGAACTGGCCTGGAAACGCCTGAACGACCAGGAAGATGATAAACAGGACCAGGAGGATCAACAGCAGGAAGATCAGCCTAAAATAGAACCCTCTGCATGGGCACAACAACAAAAAGCCAAAGCAGATGCACTGTCCAGACAGTTCAGGTATGGGGATGCCCTGCAGCTTATGCAGGAAAGTCTGCAGCAGGATTCTACGGTAGCCGCTTACAACGATTATATCGGCAGACTTGGGGATATCACTGAAATAGACCAGTAACAGCGGCAAAGCCCGATGCTCTTTGCAACGGTAGGTACAAATCAGGTTTAGCTGTAGTTGAAAAAAATTAAAAAATGAGCATTATGTTTCTCAGTTCGCTGCTGGGTAACGTTGTATTAAGTTAACAGGTCCTTTTAAGAAAAGGGTTTTGATGAATAAAACTGGAATGATGGCCATACAATATACTTGTTTTTACAGCCTGTTGAGAATGGCAGGCAACTGCCTGCTACCCCTGTTGCTTTGTATAGCACCCCTGTTAGGAAGTGCGCAAGTACCAGGAACCGGAGCTACCGGTGCGGAAGGAGCTTTTCATGCAGCAGCCAATCACTATATTGCCGGCCAGCAGCAGGAAGCGCTTCAGGCAGTAGAAAAGGGGCTGCGCCAGTATCCTAGTGATCAAAAGCTGCAGGCACTTCACCAAAAGCTTAAACAGCAGCAGGAGCAGCAAAAAAATCAACAGCAACAACAAAACGAGCAGCAGAACGAGAAAAACCAGCAAAGCGAACAGCAGCAAAAATCTTCTGCCGGGCAGCAGTCGGAAGAAGACCTGAACCAGCAGGGCCAGGACAAAGACCAGCAAAGCGAGCAGCAAAAGCAGGATGCTGAACAGCAACAGCAGCGTGAAGCTGGCGAAGGAGAAGAAGGCGAAGAACAGGAAATGCAGGCACGCGATCCACAGGGCGAAATCAATAAACGCCTGCAGGAAATGAACATCAGCCCCGAAAAGGCTAAAATGTTGCTGGAGGCTATGAAAAGTAACGAGATTCAGTACCTGCAGCAAAAACAAAGGCAACCTGCCCGCCGCCAGAAGAGTGATAAACCCGACTGGTAATCACCAACCAGGGGTGCAAACGTTTTAAAGCCGTTGCCAGGGCATTTTCCTGCCAACGGCTTTTTGGTTATCAGCCCCTTTTTCAATAAATTTGGTCAGCTTTTTTTCGAAACATCATTTTTTCAAATCGCCTGATATAAACAATATGGCCTGCTTGTCAGAAAGGCCTGTCTAACTAAAAACAAATTTAGCAATGAAAGAAGTGTATATCGTATCGGCCGTTCGTACGCCTATTGGCAGTTTTGGCGGCAAGCTGGCAGGTATGTCGGCAACCGAACTGGGTGCCATTGCCATAAAATCGGCACTGCAGAAGGTAGGTGTAGAGGCCAAGGAGGTAGATGAAGTACTGATGGGCAACGTTGTTTCTGCCAATCTGGGACAGGCTCCTGCCCGCCAGGCAGCCGTGGGCGCCGGTCTGGGTTATAATGTTCCCTGCACCACCATCAACAAGGTGTGCTCCAGCGGCATGAAGGCAGCCATGTTTGGCGCCCAATCCATTATGCTGGGTCAGAACAATGTGGTTGTAGTAGGCGGCATGGAAAGCATGAGCAACATACCCTTCTATGTGCCTAATGCACGCTGGGGCTACAAGTATGGCAACGGCGAGCTGGTGGATGGCCTGGCAAAAGACGGTCTTTTTGAAGTATACTATAAATTTCCGATGGGTAACTGTGCCGATAATACGGCTAAGGAAATGTGCATCAGCCGCGAGGCACAGGATGAATACGCCATAAAATCGTATAAAAGAGCTGCCGAATCGTGGGAGAAAGGCTATTTTAAGGATGAGGTGATTCCTGTAGAGATTCCACAGCGCAGGGGCGAGCCGGTAATTATGGCCAAAGACGAGGAGTTTACCAACGTTCATTTCGATAAGATCCCGGGCCTGAAGCCTGTGTTCTCGAAGGAGGGGACGGTTACCGCCGCCAATGCCTCTACCATTAACGATGGTGCCGCAGCCATGGTGCTGATGAGCAAGGAAAAAGCCGATGCCATGGGCATTAAGCCACTGGCGAAGATCAGGGGTTTTGGAGATGCTGCCCAGGATCCGATCTGGTTTACCACCTCTCCTGCCCTGGCCATCCCTAATGCGCTTAAAATGGCGGGGCTTGGTAAAAATGATATTGATTATTTCGAGATCAACGAAGCCTTTGCAGCAGTAGCACTGGCCAACATGCAAAAGCTTGAGTTGCAGGAAGACCAGGTAAATGTATTTGGCGGTGCCGTAGCCCTGGGCCACCCACTGGGTGCCAGCGGTGCACGCATCATGACGACCCTTATCTCTGTGCTCAACCAGCGTGATGCCCAGTTTGGCGCCGCGGGCATCTGCAACGGCGGTGGTGGTGCTTCGGCCATTATCCTGGAGCGCGTGTGATACGGGAAATCAGATAGTAGATTTTAAAGTTAGAGATAAAAAGGCTGTTGTAAAAAACAGCCTTTCTTTTTCCAGAGCTTGTTTCACCTGATTTTCTAAAGCCTCATCAGCATTTAACATCAGGTAGGTTAGTTATTGGTTAAGCGCTCATACCAATATTCACAACAAAACCATCCTAAACAAGCTAACATGAAAAAGGCTGCCCAAGCAGGCAGCCTTTTTCATATTCTTATTTATAGCTTTAATCTGCTACTCATCATCCCTGCGGCCTATTTCGCCTCCGCCTTGCTGGTCTTCTCCGCTGATGCTCTGCCGCATACCGGTGTCGGCCTGAATGTTCTGCATTTTGTAGTAATCCATAATGCCCAGGTTACCATTGCGGAAAGCCTCAGCCATGGCGAGCGGCACTTCGGCTTCGGCCTGGATCACACTGGCACGGGCCTCCTGCGATTTAGCCTTCATCTCCTGCTCGTGGGCCACAGCCATCGCGCGACGTTCTTCTGCCCTGGCTTCTGCTACTTTAAGGTCGGCATTGGCCTGGTCTATCTGCAGCTTGGCGCCAATGTTGGTACCTACATCAATATCGGCAATATCGATAGAGAGGATCTCAAAGGCTGTGCCTGCATCCAGGCCACGCTGTAGCACCAGCTGGCTTATTTTATCAGGATTTTCCAGCACTGCTTTGTGGGAGGCTGCTGAACCGATGGAGGTTACAATACCCTCACCTACCCGGGCAAGAATAGTTTCTTCTCCGGCACCACCCACCAGCTGTGCAATGTTGGCCCGAACGGTAACCCGTGCCTTAGCCACCAGCTGAATACCATCCTGCGCTACTGCTGCTACCGATGGTGTATTGATCACTTTCGGGTTTACTGAAATCTGTACCGCCTCAAACACATCACGGCCGGCAAGGTCAATGGCAGTTGCCTGCTTAAAGGTGAGCCTGATATTTGCTTTATCGGCAGAAATAAGTGCTTTGATAACCGTAGGCACATTACCACCTGCCAGGTAGTGCGTTTCCAGCTCGCTGGAGGTAATTTCACTCAGGCCGGCTTTCTGGGCCGTAATAAGCGACTCTACAATAAGGCGGGGAGACACCTTACGGATACGCATGAAAACAAGTTCAAACAGATTAATTCTAACACCTGAAAACCGTGCCGTGATCCAGAGGTTGATGGGAACAAAATAGAAAAAGATCATAATGGCCACCACAATGGCTATGATCACAAACACCAACGCTAAATTTTCCATGCTATTGATAAATAGTTAAAGGTTCTACAAATATGGTCTTATCTTCTACCCTGCTCACCCGCACCGGTGTTCCTACCTCCAGGTGCTGTCCGTGAGAGCGCACTTCGTAAGCCACCCCACCGAATTCAGCTTTACCCGCAGGCCTTAAGTTAGAAATAGTCACACCCCGGGCGCCTACCTGCACCATTACTTCATCTTCGTTCACCCGGCTGTCAATAGATTTGTCGAGAGAAAAATTCTGCCATGATTTATTCCTTATCGAAAGCACTACACTGGCTATGGCAGCAATGGAAGTAGCAATAAGCATCCAGAGGCCAATTTCGGGACCGTAGGCACTAAACCCCAGAAATACGCCAAGCCCGGCAAAAGCAACCCCCAAAAGCCCTACCAGGGTGGTACCGGGTATAAAAATAACCTCTACTACCAGCAGGGCAAGGCCCAGCAGTATCAGCAAAATAATGGCAATGAGGGTAAGCATGCAGCTTGTAGGGGTAATTACTCTGAAAGATACAGTACTAACGGTAAAACACAAAGTGCAGCTGTTAATCTACACGGAACCGCAAAAAAAAAGCCTGCACAAGACTGAAGTTAATCCAGACTATGCAGGCTTACATACAATTAGGATGAAAATCAATAAGCTCTGGCAAATACAACACGCTGCCGCGAAGGCTTACCGGTATACACACAGGCCCCTTCTTCTTCCACAGCATCCAGCTGGCCGGCCAGCGGAATACAGCGAATGGTGGCTTTGGTTTCTTCCTTGATCTTCTCTTCTGTTTCGGCAGTGCCATCCCAGTGAGCAAGCAGGAAGCCGCCCTTTCCATCGAGCACCTGCTTAAACTCATCCCAGCTGTTTACCACATGGGTATTTTCCTGGCGGAACTTCAGTGCCTTCTGATAAATGCTTTGCTGGATATCCTCAAGCAGCTGCTCAATGTAATCAGGCAGGCTCTCATCCAGGGCAACCACTGTTTTTACGCCTGTGTCGCGGCGGGCAACCTCTACCGTACCTTTTTCCAGGTCTTTAGGACCAATGGCCAGGCGCACAGGCACACCTTTCAGCTCCCATTCGGCAAATTTAAAGCCCGGCCGCTCAGTATCGCGGTCGTCGTAACGCAGGCTGATGCCTTTTGCCAGCAGTGCACTCCTGATCCCGGCTACTTTTTCACCAATTAGCTGCAGCTGCTCTTCTCCTTTATATATGGGCACAATCACCACTTGCGTAGAGGCCAGTTTTGGAGGCAGCACAAGCCCCTGATCGTCGGAGTGTGCCATAATGAGTGCTCCCATCAAACGGGTGCTCACCCCCCAGGAAGTACCCCAAACCAGCTCCAGGCCGCCTTCTTTGGTGGCAAACTTTACATCAAAAGCTTTGGCAAAGTTCTGTCCCAGAAAGTGGCTGGTACCCGCCTGCAGGGCTTTACCATCCTGCATCAGTGCCTCAATACAATAGGTATCTTCGGCACCGGCAAAGCGTTCGCTCTCCGTTTTTACACCCTTAATCACCGGCATGGCCATCCATTCTTCGGCAAAGCGGGCATAAATATCCAGCATCTGGCGGGTTTCAGCTACAGCCTCCTGTGCAGTAGCATGAGCGGTATGTCCCTCCTGCCACAAAAATTCTGCAGTACGCAGGAACAGACGCGTACGCATTTCCCAGCGCACCACATTAGCCCACTGGTTAATAAGCAGGGGCAGATCGCGGTAGGATTGTATCCAGTTTTTATAGGTGCTCCAGATCACAGTTTCTGATGTAGGGCGCACAATCAGCTCTTCTTCCAGCTTTGCGTCCGGGTCAACGATAACCCCACTGCCATCTTCTGCGTTCTTTAAACGGTAGTGTGTTACAACGGCACACTCCTTGGCGAAACCTTCTACGTGGCTTGCTTCACGGCTTAAATATGACTTTGGAATGAAAAGCGGAAAATATGCATTTACGTGGCCTGTTTGTTTGAACATCCGATCGAGCTGATCGCGCATGGCCTCCCAAATACCAAATCCGTAAGGCTTGATGACCATGCAGCCCCGCACGCCGGAGTTCTCTGCAAGATCGGCCCGCTTTACCAATTCATTGTACCACTGGGAATAATCTTCGCTTCTTTTTGGAATAGCCTTGCTCATGGACTTATATTGGTATGATTATTGTTGTATTTAACATAGTTCTAAGACTAGCAAATATAGTTAGTTGCCGGGGCAAATATCTATTTTTATATAGAGCACGTTTAGTAAATTAAGGACAATTTTAACGGCAAACCTATGAAAGCTCTCACATATACCCTACCTATCCTACTGTCTGCCATGCTGATGAGTGGCTGCTCACAAAATCAGTTTGCCCAGCAGGAGTACGACGACATGTATTATACTGCCCAGGACCGGGAACAGTCCATGGCGGCAGAAAAAGCCCGGCTTGAGGCACGCCGACAGGCGCAACTTGAGCAGCAACAACGTAATGAAGCCGCTGCAGCCGAGCGCACCAAGAACGCTTACGACCAATACGATGCCCAGTCTGCCCGGGAAATAAACCCCGATGCAGCCGCAGCATACAGCTCAGAAGGCGAAGAGCAGTATTACGAAGAAGAATACTATACTGAAGAACGGCCTGCTGCCAGCAATGGTACAACCGTTTACAATAACCACTATTACAATAACAGACCTGTTTACGACCCCTGGATGTACGATCCCTATGGATATTCAAATCCATGGGCAAGCAGAGGTTTTATGGGTCGCTCGGGCTGGGGAAGTGGCTTCTCTGTAGGCTTTGGTTTTGGAATGGGTATGGGCATGGGCATGGGCTCCATGGGAGGCTTTTGTAATCCTTTCTGGGATCCATGGTGCGGAAGTGCTTTTTACTACAATGCCTACCGTCCGGCCTGGGCATGGAATGGCTGGGGCTATCAGAATCCATATGCCCACGGCTACCGCAATGGCTTTTATGATGGTTTCTACGGACGCCGCAATTACTGGGGCGCTTATTACCCCAGCACTGTTGTAGTTGTAAACAGTGATAACAATGCAAGACGCAACGTAACTTATGGCCCGCGCGCAACCCGCTCTATGGCAGTTGCTGATATGGGAGTTGGCTCACGTGCCGCCAACAACCAAGGCTTAAGAGACGAACGCCGTCAGCGCATACAAAGCGATGTTGACCGCAGCCGTGGCACCATCAATGGCGGACAGCGTTCCGTAAGACCCGTATCAGAAGGTGGCAGAGGACGTGCAGTACCTGCCAACAGAGGCAACCGCAACGAGACAACTACGCCTACTACCCGTCCGCAACGTGCGCCACGTACTGCGCCTGCCCGCAGCAATGAGACAAGACCACAGCGTCAGCCTGCCCAACGTACCAGACCTGCCACACCACAAACCAGGCCTTCTACTCCGCAGACAAGACCTGCACCACAGACCCGCCCTTCAACGCCTACAAGAGGTAGCGGCGGCTCTACACCATCTTCTCCTACCCGTAGCAGAGGTGGCCGTGGTGGCGGAGAACCCATGAGCAACCTGGATATCAATAATAACCTGAATGAGGGGCGTGCACAACGCCCTTCTTCAGATGTTGTAACAGTACAGCCTGCACGCAGGGCAGTTCAAACCCGTGAAACAGCAGTACCTGCCGAGCGTAGCAATCGTGTAAGTCAGCAGAGCATATCAGCCGATAGAGCAGCTGCCCGTACTACAAACAGAGCAGAAAGTCGCAACCAACCAACTGTTGAGCGAAACAGTTATAACAGAACTCAAAGACCGGAACGCCGCCGCGCAGAAGTTCCTCAACAAACAAGAAGAGCTGCAGACAATAACAGAAACAGCGGTTACACCAGCCCTGCCCCTGCACGCACCTACAGCACACCTGCACCGCAGCAGCGGGAAACCCGCCGCAGCTATTCAGCACCGGAACGCAGCGCCAGCCCGGCCAGAACTTACAGCAGCCCTTCATCTGCCAGCCGCCCGGCCCCTGCCATGAACAGTGGTGGTAGTAGCCGATCTTCTTCCGGCAGCAGTGCTGCCCCAAGCCGCAGCAGCGGAGGAAGCTCTTCGCGAAGCCGCGGAAATTAAGCAACCTTTTTAACCTTAACAGATCATGAAAAAGATTTTAGCACTTATTTTTTTAAGTGCCGGCTGCTTCTTTGTTTCTACTGAAGGCCAGGCACAGTCCTTTAGATACTCAAACGATGCGCTGAGATTCAGCAGATACAGCCCCGGAGGTACTGCCCGTATAGTGGGTATTGGCGGTGCACAGGTAGCCCTGGGAGGCGACTTAAGCTCTGCCTACAGCAATCCTGCAGGCTTAGGCTTCTATAACCGTTCAGAACTTAGCATTACCCCTTTGTTTCATAACAGTGCAAATGATGCCTATTATCTGGCACCGGGTGCCACACAACAAAACAGTGCTTCCGGCATGTACGATTACCAGAGCAGGCTGGGCATAGGCAATATAGGTGCAGCCTTTAACTGGAGTAAAAAAGGCGAAGACCGCAGCGGACTTGTAAGTAATACCTTTGCTGTTACCTATCAGCGCACCAATAACTTTCACAACCGCATTACCTACGAAGGCAACAACCCTACCAACACTTTTGTAGATATCTTTGATCTTGGCACCATTCAGCCTTTAAACGAGCTGGAAAATCCGGTAGGGCTCACACAGCTGGCTTATGATGCCTACCTGATCGATATTTATTCAGGCGAAAATGAAGATGGAAGTCTTTATTACTATTATGATACCGAGCAGCCGCTCCCTGATACGGATTACCCTATTATGCAGCGCGAGGCAATTGAAACCAGTGGCTCACAAGGCCAGGTTAACCTAGCCTATGGGGCAAACATTGCAGATAAAATATATATTGGTGCCGGTGTTGGGGTTACTTCTCTGGAATATCGTTACATAACCCGCTACGAAGAAGTGGTGCCTGACAGGCTGTACCAGGACTTCCCGGACGAAGCTCCTAATAACCGTTTTATTTTCGACACAGACCGCATTACCTCGGGAAGTGGCATTAATGCTACCCTGGGTGTTATTGCCCGTCCTATCGCTGCCATCTCCGTGGGCCTTTCTTACCAGACCCCTACCCTTTATGAGATATCGGAAGATGAGCAGCTGAACCTTACTACTTTTTTCAGAGACTCCCAGGACAGGGAGCAGGGCCAGTTAATCAATACCTGGGATTACAGACTTAGAACTCCGGGCAGGTTAACTGCCGGTGCTGCTTTCTTCCTGGAAAAATGGGGCTTCCTGACTGCTGATATAGAATATGTGGATTACAGCAATGCACGCCTTACAGATGACTTCGGAGCGCTGGGCCAGGACAATGATGCTATCCGGCAGGATTACCAGGCTGTTGTAAACTACAGGCTTGGTGCCGAACTTAGGTATAACATACTTCGCTTCAGAGCCGGCTATGCACACATGGCCAACCCTTATAATTTTAACCTGATGGCCGATGGCAGCACCAACACACTGTCTGTAGGCGCCGGGGTAAGGGTTCAGCGGTTTTTTGTTGATTTTGCCGTTAACCAGATGCGCAGAGATACTACTTATGAGCCTTACCAGTTGGCAGATCCAACACCAAGGGTAAACATTGAAAACAGGCTTACCGCTGCCATGTTAACACTTGGATACAACTTTTAAATAAAAAGGCCAGAGACATTCAATGATAAAGCTACCTGATTATGGGTAGCTTTTTTATTTTCCAATCAGCGGTAATAACTGCCCGGTCAGCGCTTCTGCAGATTGCCCATCCCTGATGGAGAGCTTTATATCAGCCTGCTCATAATAGGGAATTCTCCAGCCAAACTTTTCTTCTAAAGCCCTGCTCATTGCATCAAGGCTTACATCTTTAAGCAGGGGCCTCTGGCCTGGTTGCAGGGCAAGGCGCTGGGCCAGCAGGGGCCAGGCTACCTCCAGGTATACACTCTGCGCCAACTTGCCAATGTACGCTATATTATCAAAAAAACAGGGAGTGCCGCCACCGGTTGCCAATACCAAAGGTTCAGTACCAGCCAGCACCTGTTTCAGCAGGGTCGACTCTTGCTTTCTGAAATACTCCTCACCCTTACGCTCAAATAATTCGGGAATGGTACAGCCTTCCTGCTCCTCCAGCAGCACATCCAGATCCCGGAAAGGGATTCTTAGCTTTTGCGCCAGCGCTTTGCCAAGGGTTGTTTTACCGCTGCCTGGCATCCCCATCAGTACTAATACAGCTTTGTTGCTCATGAGTTCAGGCGAACACGCGGATCCAGAGCCGCATATAAAACATCTACAAAAATATTTACTACCACAAATATAGAGGCAATAAACAGGGTAGAGCCCATCACCACCGGGAAATCAAGGCTCTGTACCGCCTTAAGGGTTACAAAGCCCAGTCCCTTCCAGTCGAAAATCAGTTCAACAAAAAAAGCACCGGCCATCAGGGAAGCCAGCCAGCCTGATACTGCCGTGAGAACGGGGTTCAGGGCATTCTTTAGCGCATGTTTGCTGATAACCCGGTAATACCGGAGCCCCTTTGCCCGGGCTGTGCGGATATAGTCTTGCGAAAGCACCTCCAGCATGGAGCTGCGGGTTAGTTGCGTGATGATTGCCAGGGGCCGCAATCCAAGGGTAAAAGCAGGTAAAATAAGATTTTCAATATGGAGCGTACGCCCGTGAAAAGGATGATTCACCCACAGCTGCCCCGTTAAATTCAGGCCTGTATAATCGCTAAGATAATAGCCGAATACCATGGCAATGACAATGGCCGACACAAAGGAGGGCACGGAAATGCCCAATACCGAGCTGGTAACAATAAAATGATCGGTAAAAGTATTTTGCTTCAGGGCTGCCACTACACCAAAGGCAATGCCTAGCACGGTAGCAAAGGCCATGGCTGCGAGCGCCAGCCAAAGGGTACTTTCTACGTTTTCCAGCAGTATTTCAGATACTTCCTTATTGGTTTGAAAAGAACGGCGCAGGTAGGGCGATTTTAGCGCCAGCACCTCCTCATCTCCTACTGAAGTAAGCGGAATATAACCATATTTTTTCTGGGCTTCCGCTCCCTTTTCATGGATGGCCAGCGGAGAGAGGTCTTTCATGTACAGGCGCAGCTGCTCACCAAGGGGTTTATCCAGACCCAGCTCTTTTTGAATTGCTTCGCGGGTAGCAACATCTGTACGCTGCCCGGCCATCATGGCCACCGGGTCTCCTGGCAGGGCATGAAACAGAAAAAAGACCACCAGCACCACACCCAGCAATACCAGAAAACCATACCCTAAACGCCTTCCAATAAAGCCAAGCATGGGTTAGCGATTCAGGAGTTGCAGTACTTCGGTAGCATCCGGCGTATCGTTGTGGTGCCATTTTTTAAGCACGGTACCATCCTTTAGCAACACCAGTCCGGGATTTGAGCGCATAATTGTTTTCAGCAGTGTAGCATCCGCAAAAGCATAGGGAACCGCTATCTGGTGCTGGTGCCTGAATGCCTCATAAGATGCTTCATCGGAAGAGGTCACTACCAGGGTTTCTGCACGCCCCCTCAGGCTTTGTGCCAGCCTGTTGATGGCAGATATATTATCGGTATCGGCATCATCTACCTTATGGACGATGATCAGCAGCTTTTTGCCTTCCAATACCTGCTGCGTGAGGTCACCTTCCTTATTCCAGATACTAAAGTCTGTTATTTTTGGTGCTGCTTCAGGGTTTAGCAAGCGGATGTCTTTGTATTCATAGCCTTCTGCGGCATCGGGATAATCGGTCAGTTCATAATCCCTGCCTCCCTTTGCCATAATGTAGGTATAACGATATGGCTCCGAAGGCTGCATGGCTGTTGGGATGTGCACCCCTTCTTTATAAGCCCTGAAATCAATATAGGGTAGGTGCTCAATGGCAATAATGGCAATTGCAATGGATATGAGGCCTGTGGTAAGCACCCATAGTCCCGCACCGGGGGTTGGGTGTAATTCAGGCGCTTCGGGGCCCTTCCTTCTGTAGGCAAAAAACAAGATCAAGATTAACACCAGCAGCACCAGGTCCTTCATAAAGCTCTGCCAGGGGGTTAGCACCAGGGCATCGCCAAAGCAGCCGCAGTCGGTAACTTTGCCCGTTACAGCCGAAAACAAGGTAAGCGCTGTAAAAAAAACAATGGTTACCAGCAGCACAGCGGTGGTAATTCTGGGCCTGAACTTGAGCAGGAGGGCCACCCCCAGCACCACTTCAAGAACACTCAACACTACTGAAAGCACCAGCGCAGCAGGCACCAGCGCATGAAAAGCAGGAGTAAATGTTGAGGCAAAAACCTCAAAATACTCTTCGAGCTTAATTTGGGTGCCTACCGGATCGTTGATCTTGATCAAGCCGGAAATAATGAATAAAACGCCCACAAACCAGCGGGCAACAAGCCTAAGCAATGCCATGTTCGGTTTCTTTTGATAGAATTAACGCAAACACTGAGTAGTTTAACATATCCTGATAATTGGCCTGCACGCCCTCCGATATAAGCGTTTTGCCCTGGTTATCTTCGATCTGCTTTACCCGCAGTAATTTCATCAGAATAATATCTGTTATTGAACTAACGCGCATGTTACGCCATGCCTCGCCATAATCATGATTTTTGTTGGTAAGCAGCTGCAGGGTCTGCTCTACCCATTCATCGTAAAGAGGTTCCAGCTCCTCCCAGCTAAGCTCCAGCCGCTCTTCACGGGCCAGGTCTATCTGTATAAGGGCAATCAGGCAATAATTGATGATACCAATAAACTCCCCCTCCACGGCATCTTCTATCTTTTGCGTACCCTTTTCCTGGATGGAACGGATGCGCTGTGCTTTAATATAGATCTGATCTGTGATGGACGGCAGGCGCAGGATACGCCAGGCGGTACCATAATCTAAGGTTTTCTTTCTGAAGATTGATTTACAATCCCCGATAACTTGCTTATATTCGCTGACGGTCTTTTGAATCAAGGCAAACAAGATTAAATTACGGCTGGAAGCCCTCTTTTGGAAGCGAAAGATACACCATTTTCAACAGATTACACACTCAATTTCCGCGGAAAACTGTTCCCTCTCTCCCAACCGCGCGTAATGGGTATACTCAACATCACCCCTGATTCTTTCTATGCCGGCAGCCGTGCCATGGAAGAAAAAAAATTGCTGGAGCAGGCAGGGCGAATGCTGGCCGATGGTGCCGACCTGCTGGATGTTGGCGGCTATTCTACCAGACCAGGCGCTGCAGAAGTACCTGCAGAAGAGGAGCTGAAAAGGGTGGTTTGGGCAGTAATTACTCTCTTAGATCATTTCCCGGAGGCCCTGATTTCTGTAGATACTTTTAGATCTGCTGTAGCCCGTGCAGGTATAGAAGCAGGTGCCGCAATGATTAACGACATTAGCGGCGGCAGCCTTGATGAGCAGATGTTCCCTACGGTTGCCAGCCTGCAGGTACCCTATGTGCTGATGCACATGCGCGGTAACCCGCAAACAATGATCGGCCTGAATCAATATGATGATTTAGCGAAAGAAATTATTGATTATTTTGCCATAAGGCTCAACAAATTAAGACAAATAGGGGTAAAAGATATTGTGGTGGATCCTGGATTTGGCTTTGCTAAGAATATTCGGCAAAACTATAAACTGCTCAATCACATGCGGCTCCTGAAGGCGCTGGATGTACCGCTGTTGGTGGGTATAAGCCGCAAATCACTGATCTGGAAAAGTCTGGGCATTTCGCCGGAAGAAGCCGGTAACGGCACTACTGTATTAAATACATTAGCACTGGAAAGAGGCGCCTTCATCTTACGTGTACATGATGTAAAACAGGCAGCAGAAACAATCAAATTGTGGGGATTAATTAAAGCAAACGCTTGATACTAGGTTTTAACATAGGGTTCCTGGAGGTAGACTTAGTCGATATACTCGACATAGCCCTGGTAAGTTTCTTATTGTACCAGGTGTACAAGCTTATGCGCGGCAGTGTGGCCGTAAAGATATTCCTTGGATTTCTTTCTCTGTATTTGCTGTTCCTGGTGGTTAATGCTCTTGAAATGGAGCTGCTCTCCAATATTCTGGGGCAATTTATGGGCGTTGGTTTTCTGGCGGCCATTATCCTGTTTCAGCAGGAGATCCGTAAGTTTCTCTTTATGATTGGCCGTACCACCATTTTTAACCGTGAAAATATTTTTAAAGGTTTGCCCTGGCGCAAAAACAACCGCGTTGCCGATCTTAACATCACTCCTATCATTGAAGCTGCAAAATCACTAGGTGCCACCAATACGGGCGCGCTTATTGTGATCAGCAAAAGCTCGGAGCTGAAATTTTATGCCGAGTCGGGCGACCGGATCGATGCCGTGATCAGCAAAAGATTACTACTTAGCATATTTAATAAATACAGCCCGCTGCACGATGGCGCTGTTATTATTTACAATAAGCGTGTAGAAGCAGCCCGCTGCATATTACCGGTAACTGAACGGGAAAACCTGCCGGCGCAGTTTGGCCTGCGTCACCGTGCAGCCATTGGTATGTCTGAGGCTACGGATACGCTTATACTGGTGGTTTCAGAAGAAACCGGAAAAATCTCCACAGTCCGCAATGGTATTATTCATCACAACCTCTCGCCGCAGGAGCTGCGCTCTAAAATTAACGCTTACCTGTACGAGCAGGAAGATGATGATGACGATGATACTACACCAGTAAAAAAGAAAAAGAAAAACATTAAACCTGCTACGGACGAGGCCCCTTCCACAAGCGCCAGCACATCAACCTCTACACAACCTTAGTATAAGCGGTAAAACAGGTAGAAGTAAGCACCGGGAATAATTCTGCGGGGCACCGTACCGCCACTAAGAAAAGGCCTGGGCATATAGCCCCCCATACCGGGAACATAATGAGCAGGATAAACGGGATTTTGCGGCCTGCGCAAAATGATGCTCTCCTGCACGTGGAGCTGTATCGCTATTTTTCCTAAATCAGCGAAGAGGCCTTGTCTGAACTCAAAAGCAGCTGCCCAGGTGTGGTTTTCCACATTTTCCTGATACTGGTTGCCGGGTCGCCAGCCATCCATCCGTGAGGGATACTGAAACTGCACTACGCCTTTTTCGGTGAAATCTGACAGGCTTAGCCCGCCTCCCAGTCTAAAGCCGGAATTCGCTTCGCGTTTAAAATTCAAATTTATATCGCCACCGCCTTTTACATACCAGCCTTCACTGCTGTAGTCGTAGAGATTGTTAAAGAGGGTATCTCGGGTAGCCTTTACCAGCCCGCCCCCCGCCCAGATAGTTGCATAGCGGCTTAGGTTGAGCACTAACATTGGCTGAAAGGAATACCCTCCCGCTGCCGGATGTGCTATGGTGCTGGGGATCTCCAGGCCAATCCAGAGGCGTTTTGTATTTACAGGCAGCGAGTCCTGCCCCTGTGCCCGCAGAGCTGTTGAAGCCAGCAGCAATATTGCGAAAAGTAAAACAATTATTGTGTTACGGTAACGAACCATTCTATAGGGCCGGGTTGTAATTGGACACTAGAAAAGGTAGTCTCTGGCAGCACCCTTGCATTTATAAATTCCAGAAAAAAACCACAGCCGGTATCTTCAAAGCCTGTACGCCTGTTATAGGCTATTGCAAGCCGCCAAACCTGCCCGTCCATTTTCAGAAAATCATAAACAGTAGTATCTGCAGTAAGCGAAAAGGGCAATTGCAGCACTTCATTGCTTAAAATTAGCCTGGTTTCGAGCAGATCACTCCTTAATATATACCTACCCTCCTCCTGAAACTGCATCCTGACATTTAACATGGGCAATTCTTCGGAACGGCAGCGTTCGCAGCCCTGGCACAGAAATGCAATGACTGGCAGGATTACCAGCCATTGCAGTCTTTTAAATTTTCGGACCATTTGCAGCTTATTTCAGCACGCCTAACTCCTTACCTACTTCTGTAAAGGCCTCTATGGCCTGATCCAGGTGCTCCTGTTCATGAACGGCAGAAATCTGCACCCTGATACGGGCCTGCCCCTGCGGTACCACCGGATAATAAAAGCCAATCACATAAATACCCTTTTCCAGCAGTCGCTCTGCAAACTGCTGCGCCAGCGGAGCTTCATATAGCATGATGGGTACAATGGGATGCTCGCCGGGCTTGATGTCAAAGCCTGCGTCCGTCATCTTCTCCCTGAAGTAGCGGGTGCTGTTCATCAGCTTATCACGCAGCTCGGTGGTACTGCTAAGCAAATCGAAAACAGCAATAGAAGCCCCTACAATAGCAGGAGCCAGTGAGTTGGAAAACAGGTAGGGACGCGAGCGCTGCCGTAGCATCTCAATAATTTCTTTGCGGCCTGTGGTAAACCCTCCCAGGGCACCTCCCAGGGCTTTGCCCAGCGTACCGGTAATAATATCAATCCTGCCGATCACATCACAATGTTCATGCACACCACGGCCGGTATTGCCCATAAAGCCGGTGCTGTGGCTTTCGTCAGACATCACCAATGCTTTATATTTTTCTGCCAGGGCTACAATTTTATCAAGCTGTGCAATGGTGCCATCCATGGAAAAAACGCCATCTGTAACAATAATCTTCTGAACGGCACCTGCTGCATCTGCCTCCTGCAGTTGCTTTTCCAGGTCTTCCATATTGTTGTGCTTGTAGCGGAAACGCTTTGCCTTGCACAGGCGCACGCCATCAATAATTGAGGCATGGTTCAGCTCATCCGAAATAATGGCATCATCGGGCCCGAAAAGAGGCTCAAACACACCACCGTTGGCATCAAAAGCGGCAGCATACAAAATAGTATCTTCGGTACCTAAAAAGTTAGCAATGCGCTGTTCCAGCTCTTTGTGTATATCCTGGGTGCCACAAATAAACCGCACCGACGACATGCCATAGCCGTGCGTATCGATGGTACGCTTGGCAGCCTCCAGCACCACCGGGTGCGATGATAAGCCCAGGTAGTTATTGGCGCAGAAATTGATTACCTCTGTGCCTGTAGTGGTTTTGATATCGGCGCCCTGTGGCGTGGTAATGATGCGTTCACTTTTATACAAGCCAGCTTGTTTGATCTTTTCCAGCTCCTGCTGCAGCACGGGTTTTAAGGTATCGTACATAGGATAAAGTTTAAGAATTTTTGTTTTCAGATAGGGGTAAAAGTGGATAGCTTCTCCGGATCTCGTTGATTAAAAAAAGTTTATGAGCCGTAAAACTATCAGGGTGCATCTGCATAAACTGCCGCTCAAATTCCACGTATTGCCCGGGCGAACCCTGCCGGTATGCCTGTGCGTCAATTTTTTTCAGTGCCAGATACTCCTGCCAGTTTAATTGTTCCATACCCTGCAAATATACACATGCCTCCCCCATTTGCCAGCCAAAGCCAACGACTTAAGAGGGATTTCGTAAATTAATAAGAAGTGTTTTTCGGCCAGTTCAATCGTTTTAGATAATTTTGAGCAAATGATCTGTATATAAAATGGAGAAAGTTTTGGTGATAGGGGCAAACGGCCAGTTGGGCAGTGAATTAACGAATGCCTTACGAAAGAAATGGGGAACAACCAATGTAATTGCCTCTGATATTCGCCTGCCTCAGCAGCAGGAAGCAGGTGACCGCTTTGAGATTCTCGATGCACTGCACAAAGAGGAACTCTACAAGCTTATAGAAAAAGAAGGCATTAGCCATATTTACCACCTGGCAGCCGTACTTTCTGCCACTGGCGAGAAAAACCCTCATTTTGCATGGAAGCTGAACATGGAAAGCCTGCTGAATGTGCTGGAGGCAGGCCGTGAACTGAAGATCAGTAAAATATTCTGGCCCAGCAGCATTGCCATATTTGGGCCGGACACGCCAAAGCAGCAGGTACCGCAGCTCACCATCTGCAACCCCACTACCATTTATGGTATTAGTAAACTGGCCGGTGAGCAGTGGTGTGAATACTACTGGAGAAACTGGGGGGTTGATGTGCGCAGCCTGCGCTACCCCGGTCTGATTGGCTACAAGTCCCTTCCCGGTGGCGGTACAACCGATTATGCGGTAGACATCTATCATAAGGCACTGGAGGGCGAAACCTACAACTGTTTTTTACAGCAGGGCACATACCTGCCCATGATGTACATGCCCGATGCCATTCAGGCTACCCTACAGTTAATGGATGCTCCTGCCCCTGCCATCACCGTACGCACCAGTTACAATGTAGGCGCGCTAAGTTTTGCGCCAGAAGAGATTGCTGCAGCCATCCGCACTTACATCCCGGACTTCAGGATCCAGTACCAGCCCGATTTTCGCCAAAAAATTGCCGACTCCTGGCCAGACAGCATAGACGACAGCCAGGCCCACACCGACTGGGGCTGGCAGCCCGCTTACACGCTGGACAGCATGACAGCCGATATAGTGATGAATCTGAAAGCCCTGAAGGAAGAAGGCCATTTTGCTTAGCGAATAAGCTTCTCTCCTATCAGAAACAAAAAAAGCCCCGGCAGTTGCCGGGGCTTTACTATAAAGGCTTGGTTACTGAATGACTAATCTTGCTTGCTTTACCTCCAGATGGTTCCAAACCTTTACAATGTATATGCCACTGGGAAGCGCCGTTGATGGCAATTGTAATTCCCTTTCTGGCATTTGTATTCTCATTAGTTCATTTCCGGTTGTACCGGTGATGCTCAGCCAGGTACCTTCCAAAGCACCAGGGTTTTTAACTGTAATCACCCCTCCTTTTGCCGGATTTGGATACACTTGTATATCTCCCCTGGTTCCGGAATAAGCCATTGCCATCCCTTTGTACTCAACCGACTCATCAATATCTGTAGCCTTCAGGCGGTAGTAATTAGCACCGAAATGGGGCTGCTTATCCAGGAATGCATAAGTCTTGGTAGAATAGCTATCGCCACTTACATGTTCTGTATAGATCGGCGTAAAGCTTTTACCATCTTCTGATCTCTCTACTGTATAGTGGCTAAAATTCCATTCCTTTGCAGATGCCCATTCTAGTTGAATGCCTTGGTTTGTTGTTGTAGAGCGAAAGTAGAGGAGTTCTACGGGGAGGGGTGAAATTCGTCCCCTTGATGGATCCTGTGACATAAATCGATAGATATCAGGATATTTTTGCAATAGAATCTGCTCACTCTCCCGCGGCATATTGGCATCTTTCAATTGTGGGGTATCATCATAAATAAACATCTCTCCAGGATTACCTGTAGTAACTGTAGTACTTCCATTTGCTGTGAACTCTCCTTTTACAACAATCAAACCACTATTAGCCACTTCAGTATTTCCATTTGACAAATATGTACCAAATACAAGAAGTCTTGCACCTGCTTCCACTACGACCTTACCCTGCCCCCCAACTTCAAAATTACCTGTTATTACCAAAGTACCCTTTATTGTTAATACTCCGTTATTCCCTTTTCCTACATTTAAATCTCCATAATGAGTCACATAGCCATTTACAGTTGCATCTGTTTCTACACTTAAACCTGGATAAGAAGTAGAAGGCGACCATGTTGAGGGTAATGCCCAATCACAATCTCTACAAGTGGTTAGGGTTTGAACTGTCTGAGATTGCCCTGGCAGATACAATAAGCAAACTAGGATAAATAACAAGTAGATTTTTTTCATTTGTTCAATCTGAAGTAGTTAAGCAAGATGGGAACAAAACTAAATCCTTTTACACAGATTGAAACTTGCGAGTCGGGCAAAGCATTACGCATGCATGGTTATACATGAACTAGAAAAATAACGGTAGGGATATATCAAAGGGGAAAGAGGGGAGGAATCCTAAAGCAAATGAAAAAACATGGTTTTCACTTTAAGAATAAGCAAAAAATTATCACAAGCCCAAATTTAAATGCCTATAAATCAATAACATATTATCACATCTTTTAGGCATATAACTTAAGTTAGCTTGCTTAGGGAATATAAAATGACTTGTAAAGCGAAGAAAATTTATCAATCAATATTTTGCGGAAGCGTTTATAATTATAATGTGATAGTGTAAGATATTATATAAAAGTCCCGGCGGATACCGGGACTTTAACATACAGGCTTGGTTACTGAATGACTAATCTTGCTTGCTTTACCTCCAGATGGTTCCAAACCTTTACAATGTACACACCTGCAGGTAATACTGATGTGGGTAATCTCAGCTCCTGTTCGGGCATTTGAATTCTCATCATTTCTCTTCCGCTGGCGCCAGTTACACTCATCCAGGTTCCATCAATCGCTCCTGAATTTTTAAGGGTTAGCATCCCTCCCTTTGAAGGATTGGGATAGATCTGTAGCTCTCCTTTAGTACCTGCGTAAGCTAGTGCCATTCCTTTATACGCTGCAGTTCCATCAATATCTGTAGCTTTAAGGCGGTAGTAGTTAGCACCGTAGTTTGGCTGCACATCCAGGAAAGAATAGGTCTTGGTTGAATAGCTATCCCCACTAATATATTCAGTATGGATCGGTGTAAAGTTTTTACCATCTTCTGATCTCTCTACTGTATAGTGGCTAAAGTTCCATTCTTTGGCAGAGGCCCATTCCAGATTGATACCCTGGTGTTGGCTACTTGCCTTAAAATATAGAAGTTCTACAGGGAGCGGGGTTATTATACCTGTACCTGGTGCTGGAGTTTGGTTGATAAACCTGTATATTGCAGGATATTTAATTCTAAGGCTGTCCATCCCTTCATTCTTTTCAGAAGCTGTTGTGTTCCCGGTCACATTTCCGTTTACAAATAACTCACCACCTGGGCTTGTATAAACCTCATGATCAGAGCTATTAAATTTCATGTCTCCTTTTACTACTAGAATACCACCGTTCTCGATTACAATTTTATTCTTTGCATCAAATACCCCGAATACAATTAGTACACCACCTGATGGTATTCTCAAATCCATTGAACTGGTGCCTAATGTCATTGTACCTGTTACAACCAAAGTATCATTAACAGAAAAGTTATATTCGTTGTAATTATTTGCAAAGGTCAAGTCTCCATAACGGGTAATATAACCTTGAATATTTATATGGTCTCTGACTCCAGTTGGAGCAGAAGGCACAGCGTTAGCATCTGGAACCACTCCATAACTGTCAGTTCTATCTATAATAGATGAATTGGCAGTGCTCCTCTTTTCATATCTCCAGGATGCAGCATCGTCCCATGAACCCACATAATTATCTGTTGAATATTTATCAGGAAGTGTATTGTACGTTTGAGCCATTGCATTGCTGATGACCATCAGGCACAACAGCAGCGAAAAGTAAACTTTGTTCATAAATTAAGTCTGGTTTAGCAAGTAAGATGGAACAAAGCTAAATCCTTCCCTGCAGAATGATATTCCTACTAAGGGTTAACCATTACTCATGCAAGGTCAAACATTGAATAAACAGCTTAACGTTCAGGATATATGGAATGGCGCCTGCGAATTGTTATAAATATTTCTGTAAGATGGTGCTACCAATTCAGGCTTTATTTATAATATATTATAGAAGCAATGCGCGCAGAATACAAACCTGACAGGAAATTCTCATAAGTCTACCGCTACAGACTTATGGCTTTCATGAATAGAACAATACAATATTCAGCTAAACAACAGACTTAATACTATTCAGGCTTAAACCAATACTTTCAGTAAAACTCTCATGTAAGATAAAAACAGAAAAGCCCGGTGAGGTACCGGGCTTTTGTTATTTATGGCTGCAAAGCTTAGTAAATCAATACACGCTGTGTTTTCCTCTCAAGCACATTACTGATCTGCACTATGTAGATTCCAGGCCTAAGTCCTGCTGTTTCTATTCCCTCAGCCGCCAGAGAAGAATTGGAAACCAGGCGGCCACTCGTATCCATGATAGCTAGATTGCTGTTTGATGGCCCATTGTAATTGATATGGAGGCGGCCCTGACTGGCATAAACATTGAATACCTCTCCCCCTAAACGTACTACTCTCATACCCTTATCTTCTACCGCTCCGTCTATATCAACTGCCAGTAAGCGATAGTAAAGTGTGCCGGTTTGCCCTGGCTGGTGTAGAAAGTTGTAACGCGGTGTTCCTTTTTCTGTACCTTTTCCGGCAACAGTACCAGCGTAATAGAAATTTTGCGCATCTGCAGACCACTCTACCTCATAGTGGCTAAAATCTTTTTCGTTAGCAACAGCCCAATCCAGTTGTACTTCAGCTTCCCTGGTACTTACGTTCAGGCTAAGTAGTTCTACCGGCAATGGAAGATAAGGATTTGCGCACTTAAGAATAGTAATCAATTTCTCTACTGTCCACACTTCGTCTTTTGACCAGGTTCCGTTTGTTAAACATTTTAAAAATGCCGCATCAATGGGCACTTCTATAACACCAAGTTTTGAATCAGCCATTGGCGAAGGAAGCGCATTGATCCACAAACCATTTATTTTTTCAAGATTCACGCTCTGCTGACCAATCATCAAAAAGTCAGCTGCGTTGCCACTATCATATGTAGAATTGGAATAAATATCAGAAGCAGGCATGCCACGCATAAATATTGTAGCGCCCATATCAATCATTTCCAATCTGCCTTTGTCGCCATTTTCTTTATTAAAGACCAGCTTAGCCCCTGGCTCAAGTATAATATTTCCGCTTAGCAATACATGCTCACGTAAATAAAGAGTATGGTTTCTGCGAACCACTACAATAAGCCGCTCGCCCACACCTGTGCCCTCATTGCCGGTGGTTTCAATGCTTCTGTTCTTTAGTTCTCCGGGAAAATTAGTGGCAGCCTGTACCAGTTCCGGGTCATCATATTGAGTTACATCAATCTCACCCGGGTCGCCTGAATATTTGTCTTTGGCTACTACCCAGCTTTTTGACTGGTGCCACACATCGTTTCCAAGGATGGCATCACCTGTGGTGAGAAATACCCTGTGCTGACTAAAAACCTGCTGAGCAGACACATGTCCGGCTGTGGCAATCAGGATGAGGAGGAGTAACAGTTTTTTCATCTGGGGTAACGATTAGTAGAGAAGAGCAGTAATAATCATGGCTCCTTTCCAGATCAAAATTAGAAAAACGTTTCGTCAGATCAAAACCTTACATCAAATTATTTTTAAATATTTAAATATTAATTTGAACATTACAAATTAAATATGTGCTAACCGTTCAAGAATCAAGTTTTTTATGTGGAATAAATACCCAGTTTTGTACCCCCATTACATATGAGAGAAATATTCCCGTTCTTGTGTAAAAATCGGCTAACCTTGTGGCTATACAATATAGTATTAGCCTTGTAGGTTCTAGGCTTTGCTTCTATCTTTGGGCCAACCTAATTACTATCAGGTATGAACGAATTTGAAAATCTGCTTCTGGATATAAATGAAAATGGCATCCTGTTCCTGACAATCAACCGTCCGGATAAAATGAATGCCCTGAACAGCAATACCATTGAAGAAATCCGCACCGCCATACAACGTGTGTACGACGACAATACCATTAGGGGTGTGGTAATTACAGGAGCCGGCGACAAAGCTTTTGTAGCCGGGGCTGATATTGCCGAACTGGCCGAGCTAAACGAAGTAAATGGCCGGAAGTTTTCTGAACAGGGCCAGGAAGTGTTTGCACTGATAGAACACTGCCATAAGCCAGTAATTGCAGCGGTAAATGGCTTTGCCTTAGGTGGCGGATGTGAACTGGCCCTGGCCTGCCATATGCGCGTTGCCACACAAAATGCCCGCTTTGGCCAGCCAGAAGTAAATCTGGGTATTATACCCGGCTACGGCGGCACCCAGCGGCTCACCCAGCTGGTGGGCAAAGGCAAAGCACTCGAGATGATGATGACAGGTGATATGCTGGGCGCTGAAGAGGCTAAAACTTTGGGACTGGCAAACCATGTGGTTCAAAACCGCGAAGCTCTTACAGATAAATGTATGGAGCTTATGGAAAAGATCACTGCCAAAGGCCCGCTTGCCGTGGGCATGGTGGTAGATTGTGTAAATGCAGCCTATAATCCAAAACAGGATGGTTACCAGGTAGAAGCAAACTCATTTGCCAGCTGCTGCCGCACTGATGATTTCAAAGAAGGCACCACTGCTTTTCTGGAAAAACGTAAGGCTCAATTTTCCGGAAAATAAACGCACAGGCACGTCCTGTATATGAGTAGCTTAAAAAAACTGGCCAGCGATACGGCCCTCTATGGCATCAGCAGCATTCTGGGCCGGGTACTGAACTACCTGCTCGTTATTGTGCACACCCGCGTTTTTGTAGCAGGTGAGTTTGGGATGTTAACAGAACTCTATGCCTATGTTGCGTTTTTCAACGTGCTCTATACCTATGGTATGGAAACCGCCTTTTTCCGCTTTGCTACCAAAAATAAAGCAGACAGCAAAACTGTTTTTCATACTGCTTTTACCTCAATCTTCTGCAGCAGCCTGATTATATCTATGCTCCTTGCCCTGCTGGCCTACCCTATTATGGATTGGCTTGATTATGAAGGCAAGGAACATATTGTATACTGGCTTGCAGCCCTGATGGCAATTGATGCCATTACGGCCATCCCTTTTGCCAAGCTGAGACTGGATAACAGACCAATTTTATTTGTTACTGCGAAACTCATCAACATCTTTCTGAATATTGGACTGAACCTGCTCTTCCTGCTGGTGCTGCCAAGGGTAATGGCTGGTGAATGGCTGCCCGGGTTTAGAGATACTGCCGAAATGATTTCTGTAGAAGGCTGGGATGTTGAGTATGTGTTTTTAGCTAACCTGCTGGCCAACAGCGCCTTGATTGTACTGCTGCTACCGGTGTGGAAACAACTGCGCCTGCGCATAGAAAAGCTTTACTGGAAACCTATGCTTGTGTATGCCTATCCCCTGCTCCTGATGGGGCTGGCAGGTGCCACAAATGAGATGCTCTCACGGGCCATGCTGCGACCTTTATTACCGGAAGGGTTTTATGAGGGCTATGACAATGAAGCTGCCCTGGGTATTTTTGGTGCCTGTTACAAGCTGTCAATTTTCATGATGCTGGCCATTCAGGCTTTCCGTTATGCCTCAGAACCCTTCTTCTTCAGTAAAGCCGAAGAGAAGGGCTCAACAGCAGTTTTTGCCACGGTAATGCATTACTTTATTATTGTTTGCTGCATGATCCTGTTTGCCGTAACGGTGAACCTGCCATGGATTGCCCCCATCTTTCTGAAAAGAGACATCTACCTGGAGGGACTGGAGGTTGTGCCTATCCTGCTGCTGGCCTACCTCTTCTTCGGCGTTTATGTAAACTTAAGTATCTGGTTTAAGCTATCGGATAAAACCGGCTATGGTACCTGGTTTACAGGAACCGGTGCTGCACTAACTATTATCTTAAACCTGCTGCTCATACCGGTTATGGGCTATGTGGGCGCTGCCATTGTAACGCTAATTGTTTATACCTACATGGCTACTATCTGTTTATATTACGGACAAAAACATTACCCAATTCCCTACAGGTTAGGTCCGGCCATGGTTTACATTATCTGCACCACCATAGCTGCCTATCTGCTGTTGTACCTGATGCCCGATTCGGGATGGATAGTGGCAGCCATTGGAATTGGCACTACCTTACTATATATAGCAGGGGTTGTATTATACGAAAAGAAAGGATTACGCGCCAACCTGTAAGCTTTTTTCTAACTTTGGGGCATAAGCCAAATTTATTGTATCTGATCATGAATAATGCACTAGCAGTTAAAATCATTAATAAATCACACCACCCGCTGCCAGCCTACCAAACCCAGGCTGCTGCAGGGCTTGATTTGCGGGCATGGCTCCCCGAGCCTCTCCGGCTTAAACCAATGGAAAGAGCATTGGTGCCTACTGGCTTATATCTGGAGATTCCCGTAGGCTTCGAAGCCCAGGTAAGGCCCAGAAGTGGTCTGGCGTATAAACATGGTATTACGGTGCTTAACAGTCCGGGCACCATCGATGCCGATTACCGCGGCGAACTAAAGGTACTGCTGGTTAACCTTTCGGCAGAGGAGTTCGTAATTAACGACGGCGAACGTATTGCCCAGTTAGTGGTTGCCCATCATGAAGTAGTTCAGTGGCAGGATACAGCGGCACTTTCAGATTCAGCAAGAGGAGCCGGTGGTTTTGGCAGCTCAGGAACTGTATGAGCTGATGTATAAATAAAATGGATACTGATGTCTCCCTAAACGGCACCGACGGCAGCACAGGACAGGAAATGCAGCCGCGGTTTCTTGATAATGATGCGTTACCTCCCGATACAGCCAGCTGTCTTTTCTGAAATCAGCAGTATTTCCACAGCTGCAGGAGAGCGGTGGCGGGGAGTACAACACCCCGGTTTAAACCCTATAAACCTGTAGGTCAGGAACCTCTCCACCTGATATACGAACAGGTTTAGCACATATGCTGAAACACTCTTTTATGTGTCATTGTACTATATACTGATACCAAAATATTTTATATACCTCGTACAGATCACTAAATACAATATTTTTTTATGAACATCATTATTCCAATGGCAGGCAGGGGCACCCGCATGCGCCCCCATTCACTCACCATCCCCAAACCATTAATTCCTATTGCCGGCAAGCCCATTGCACAGCGCCTGGTGGAGGATATTGCCGGTATAGCCCAGCAAAAAATCGATAATATTGGTTTTGTAATTCATCCAAGCTTTGGTGCTGATGTAGAGGTCCACCTGAAGCAGGTAGCTGCCCAGCTTGGTGCCAAAGGCCATGTTTTCTATCAGGAAAAGGCTTTGGGTACCGCCCATGCTATTCAGTGCGCACAAGACCTGCTGGAAGGCAACTGCATTGTTGCCTTTGCCGATACGCTTTTTAAGGCAGACTTTACCCTGGATAATACAAAAGATGGCATTATCTGGGTTCAGAAAGTTGAAGATCCGCGCCCGTTCGGAGTAGTAAAGGTAAATGAGGATGGCAACATCACTGATTTTGTAGAAAAACCGCAGCAGTATATTTCCGACCTGGCTATTATCGGCATCTATTACTTTAAAGATGGCGCCTGGCTGCGCAAGGAAATTCAGCACCTGCTGGATAACAACATTAAAGATAAAGGCGAATTCCAGATCACCAATGCCCTGGAAAACATGAAACAGAAGGGCGCTCAGCTGGTACCTGGCCAGGTAGATGAGTGGCTGGACTGCGGCAACAAAGATGTAACTGTATATACCAACCAACGGTACCTGGAGTTCATTAAAGACAAAGAGCTGGTGGCTAAATCAGCAAAAATTAACAACTCGGTGATCATTCCTCCCTGCTTTATTGGCGAAAATGTAGAGCTGCACAATTCTGTGGTAGGCCCTTACGTTTCCATAGGTACCAACACCTCAATTGCCAACAGCCGCATAGAAAATAGTATCATTCAGGAAAACTCTTCTCTGAAAGACCTCCTTCTCAAGAACTCGATGATCGGCAATCACGTTATCTATGAAGGAAGGGCAGCTGACCTAAGCGTGGGCGACTATAACGTAATAAAAGAATAAACCGGAATGACGATAACTAAGCACCGGAGTTTGAAAATAATATTGCTCACATACCTACTGCTCGCAGTAGGTATGTCTTTTTCATATGCACAGAAGAAACCAAAGAAAACGCCTGTGCAGGCAGCACAACTAAAATCCGGTGCTGCAGCTGATTATTTTATGGATGGCGTTCGCTACTCCTTAACTGACGATCATGCAAAAGCTATCGGTGCTTTTGAACAATCGCTGCGTATTGATCCGAAAAATGCGGCCGCTCATTACAAACTAGCCGAAATTCTTTTAGAGCAAAGCCAGCACGAGCAGGCCGTACATCATGCCCGCCAGGCGTTGGCACTGGACAAAAGCAACGAATGGTACTACATGATTTTGGCAGAAAGCCATCTGCGTGCCGGCAACCCCAACGAAGCAGCTGCCACCGTAGAGACTATGATGAGCAAAACCAGTGCTCCGCCACACAATTACCTGAAGCTGGCGCAGCTCTACTTGCAGCAAAATCAGATAAACAAAGCCCTTACCGCACTCAATAATGCTGAAAAGGTATTAGGCATCGACGAAGAAATCGTTGCCCTTAAGCAACGTCTGTACCTAAGCCAGAATAAACAGGAAGAGGCACTGGCTGAAGGAGAAAAATTAGTGGCAAACTTTCCACAGCAAAATACCTACGCCCTTCGCCAGGCACAGCTACTCATAACACTGGAGCGAAAGGCAGAAGCACAAAAATACCTGAAAACCTACCTGAAGAATAATCCCGAAGATCCGGAAGCGCTTTTTCTGATGGCCAAGACCTATGAAACTGCGGAGCAGCATAAAAAAGGCAGTGGTGAACTATTAAAAGCATTTTCGAGTCCCGAAATGGCCATAGAGCCTAAATTGCAGGAAACTGCCAACCTGGTGCAACAGCTCCCTGATCCGGAGCTGGAAAGTTCCCTGCAGGAGCTTACAACAGCTATCAGGGAAGCACATCCCGAAGATGCCCGGGCTTATGCCATAAGCGGTGACTACCTCCTGGCTGTAAACCGTAAAAAAGAAGCAAGGGGCCAGTACCTCAAGGCACTAGAATTTGATGAGAGCAGCTTTGAGACCTGGCAAAATGCCCTTACCCTGGGATTGGAGCTGGGCCATTTCGATAGTGTAGCACAGGAGGCAGAGCAGGCACTGACGCTCTTCCCTAACCAGGCTGCCCTCTACTACTTCAGCGGTGCCGCTAACCTAAGCCTTAACCAGTACGACGATGCGGTGCTGGCCCTTGAGCAGGGCAAAAAACTGGCAGCTTCCAACAAACAACTTAGCAGTATTTTCCACAGCCATCTGGGCGACGCCTACAATGGCATGAAGCGCTACGACCTCTCCGATGCTGCCTACGAGGCTGCTCTGGCGATCAATCCGAATAATCCGTACATCTTAAATAATTATAGCTATTACCTGGCCCTGCGTAACGATAAGCTGCCGCAGGCACTGGAAATGAGTAAAAAACTGGTAGATCTGGAGCCAAATAACCCCAATTACCTGGATACCCATGCCTGGGTGCTTTACCAGCTTAAGCAGTACGATAAAGCAAAATCGTTCCTGGAAAAAGCCTTAAAAAATGCAGATGATGCAGATGGCACAATTCTTGAACATTATGGTGATGTTCTCTTCCGGCTAAACCGGAAGGAAGAAGCAGTTCAGCATTGGATGAAAGCCAAAGCTAAAAAGAGCACTTCAGAATTGATTGACAAAAAAATACAGGATAAAAAGCTTTATGAATAAGAATTTGCTAGTGCTGCTCTTAAGCGCACTTACTCTGGTTGTTGGCTGCAAGCGCGATACCATACCCTCTGTTAGCGAAAGCGACCTTAAAACCCTTAACATCCGTCCGGTTGATTTTAAATACCTGAGCACCCGGAGCAAGGTTAATTTCGATGATGGCAGCAACCGCATTGGCGCCACTGCTAACATCCGCATCCGCAAAGACAGTATTATCTGGTTTAGCATTACCCCTGGCCTTGGCATAGAGGCAGCCCGTGGCATGGTTACCCGTGATTCCCTATTTCTGGTCAACAAGCTTCAGCGAGAGTACCATGCCTACAGCTTTGCACAGCTTAGTCAAAAGTTAAATGTGGCTGTTGATTTTGATATCCTGCAATCTGCCCTGCTGGGAGACCCCATCATGCCCATCACCACCAATAACCGCATCAGGCGCACACAGGATGAAACCATTGTTACCCAGCAACAGCAGGGCATCGACATCATCAACTACTTCAGCAACAATACACTAAAACTAACCAAAGTGCTGCTGCAGGAGCCACAGTCGCCCAACAACCTCATGCTTCAGTATGATGACTTTCAGCAGGTAGCAGATAATATTTTACCATTTACCAGTACAATAACAGCACAATATCAGGATAATCAACAAATGAAGGCTACAGTAGTTGCTTTTCAGCATAATAAGGCCGAGTTTAGTGATACGGCATTACCGTTTCCATTCAGTATTCCGGATCGCTATGTACGCAAACAGTAGAGGGGTTGGCCTATGTCTTGTTGTAATCTTTTGTTTCTTGTTTGCACCCGCATGGGGGCAGAATAAGGCAGAGCTGGAAAAAAAGAAGCAGGAAAACCTGCGTAAAATCAAAGAGGCAGAAAGTATTCTGGCTCAAACCCGCAATAAAAAAAATTCAACACTGGGTGAGCTTTCTGCACTGGAAGCCCAGATAAGCGCCAGCGAAGAACTTACCCGCCTGATCAGCAGGGAACTCCACATCCTGGACTCAGAGATTGGAGAGCTGGGTATGGTTGTTGGTGCCCTGGAAAGAGATCTTAGCCAGCTAAAGAAAGAATATGCTGCCATGGTATACAATGCCTACAAAGCCCATAAAGGATACAGCTACCTCACCTTTCTTTTTTCAGCTCCTACTTTCAACCAGCTGGTGATGCGCATGAAATGGCTGGAGCAGTATAAAGAAGCCCGCCAGGTGCAGCTTGATCAGATCGGCAAGGTGCAGGATCTGCTGGGCATGCAGCAGGCCCAGGTCAAGAGCAAAAGGCAGGAACAACAGGTGTTGCTCGATGAGCAGGTTTCTCAAAACCAAAAACTACTGGCCCTGCAGCAGGAACAAAGTAAGACCATTGCAAAGCTAAGCGAGCAGGAGAAAAAAATTCAGCAGGATATAGTTCAGCGCCGCAAAGACCTGCAGCAAATGGATGCCCTTATTGCCAAGTTGGTGCGCGAAGAAATAGAACGCGCCCGCCGCGAAGCAGAAGAAGAGGCTAAAAAAACCAAAACAGCTACTGCTTCTGCTTCAGTTGCCGTACCGCTCACGCCAGAGGCTACTGCCTTGGGTAACTCTTTTGAAGGAGCCCGTTCTCGGCTGTTGTGGCCTGTGGCAAGTGGCTTTGTTTCTAACCGATTTGGGGAGCACCAGGTGTACAAGCAGGTAAAGCTCGAAAACAGCGGAGTTGAAATTCAAACCAAAGAAAACGAACAGGTACGTACGGTGTTCGACGGGCAGGTAAGACGGGTGTTCTTTATGCCCGGCATGAACAACGTAGTTATGATACAGCACGGTCAGTACTTTACCGTTTATGCCCGCCTTAAAGATGTTTCTGTGAAACCTTTGCAAAAAGTAAAAGCCAAAGAAGCCATTGGTACCGTATATACTAATAAAGATGGCGTAACAGAACTACACTTTGAGATCTGGAAGAACGATCAGAAGCTGGATCCAGAGCACTGGCTCTACAAGAATTAAGGCATATGCTGAAGGAAATGACCGGCGTAAGGTTTTGATAGAAAACAAATATTAAATCCGCTGTTCAGCCAGGCTAAAACACAAAAAATACAACAAAAGGCCTGCTGTTTTATAATATCAGCCATTTTTGTACTTTAAATAATTATGTACAGAAGGCATCTCAATTCTAATTTCTCACGGAGCATTTACGATAAGTGAGTGAAACCTTTAAAAAGATTGAACTTTTGTCAGACACTACGCCTTTTTTATAAGAAGTTATGGTGTTCTGATTTGAGTATACTAAAGCATTGATTAAATTTACTTTACAATAAAAAGTTATAGCTACATGGAAACCCTTTTATTATTTTTCAACATGGGTGGTCAGGAGATCCTGCTTATCCTCCTTATCATCCTGATCTTCTTTGGTGCCAAGAAAATTCCTGAACTTGCCCGTGGCCTGGGCCGTGGTATTCGCGAGTTTAAGGATGCTACAAAAGAGATTAAGGAAGAAGTGGAAGAAGCTGCTAAAGAAAGACCAGCTCCTACCCACGCACCCCGTACTACAGCGACGACTGCTACCAACGGCGAAGTGAAGCCTTAATAGCACGCCAACCAAAGTACCGTTGAAAAATTTCTCTTCTCTCTCCGAGATAAAGGCCAGCCTTGAAACTGGCACACTAAGTTGCGCCACACTAGTGGAGCATTATTTGAAAAACATAGAAGAGCATAAGCATCTTAACGCTTTTCTTGAAGTATATACTGAAGAAGCCCGCCAGCAGGCACAGCACGTAGATAATAAACTACGGCTGGGTACTGCCGGGCGCCTGGCAGGCCTTGTAGTAGGCCTGAAAGATGTTCTTTGCCATCAGGACAAGGGGCTGCAAGCTTCCAGCAACATACTGGAGGGATTTATCAGCCAGTTTACCGGCACTGCCGTACAGCGCCTTCTGGATGAAGATGCTATTATTATTGGCCGGCAAAACTGCGATGAATTCGCCATGGGCTCCTCTAACGAAAACTCTGCGTTTGGACCGGTACGTAATGCTGCAGATCCCGGCAGAGTACCCGGTGGAAGCTCCGGAGGTTCAGCCGTAGCCGTACAGGCTGATCTCTGCCAGGTGTCTTTGGGGAGCGATACTGGTGGCTCGGTACGCCAGCCGGCTGCCTTTACTGGCCTGATCGGGCTTAAGCCCAGTTATGGCCGCATATCGCGCTGGGGGCTTCTGGCATATGCCTCTTCCTTTGATGTAATTGGCATCTTTGCCAAAAGCGTTGAAGATTGCGCACTGGTGCTGGAGGTAATGGCCGGACCCGATGCCTACGACAGCACTGCTGCTCAGCTGGCGGTACCTGCTTACACTAAAAAATTGGATGGAGGCAACACCAGGTATAAGGTTGCTTACATAAAAAATACCCTGGAATCGGAGGGCGTAAGTCCTGAAGTAAAGAAACGTACGGTAGAGAAGCTCCGTTGGCTGGAACAGGAAGGCCATACGGTAGAAGCAGTAGATTTTCCGCTGCTCGACTATATGCTCGCTACTTACTACATCATTACTACTGCTGAAGCTAGTTCTAATCTCTCCCGTTTTGACGGCGTACGATATGGTTACCGTTCGCCAAATGCCGGCAGTCTGGAGAGCATGTACAAGCTAACGCGCAGCGAAGGATTTGGTGCTGAAGTAAAGCGCCGCATCATGCTGGGAACATTTGTGCTAAGCGCAAGCTATTATGATGCCTATTATACGAAGGCACAAAAAGTAAGGCGCCTCATAAAAGAGGCAACCCAGGCGCTTTTAGGCACGTATGATTTTCTAGTAATGCCCACCACACCGACTACTGCGTTTAAACTGGGCGAACATACAGAAGACCCTTTGGAGATGTATTTGGCCGATATTTTCACCGTGCATGCCAACTTGTGCGGGGTACCAGCCATCTCTCTGCCAAACGGAACCGATTCCAGCGGTTTACCAATCGGCATACAAATTGTAGCCGATCTGTATCAAGAAGATAAACTACTGGCTTTCTCGCACTACCTGCAGAAAGCTGCAACATAATATTAATTTCTTCTTTAGGGAGTAAGTACGGCATGAATTTAGGAGCGATCAGAAAAATCAAGAATTACGGATCACAACTGCTTTTGGTGATGGGCCTGGGCGTTGTTACTGTAAATACCAGCACGGCACAAAGTTTATCAGAAGATGGCAGCACAGAGGAAACTGGGGAACTAGCCCTCTCCGATACCCTGAATACAGATGCCATTGTAGAAATCAGCCGAACGTATTATGATTACGTTCCCGATGCCAGCTATGAGCTGATCGGTGAACGTATAGAGCGCATGAATGCGCAGATCAAAGTTCCTTACAACGGGCGGGTAAAAGGTTTTATCGATTATTTTACCATACGTAACCGCGAGTATACCCGCACCATGCTTAAACGCCGCGATGTATACTTCCCTCTTTTTGAGAAATACCTGGCCAAATATGGCATTCCTGACGACCTAAAGTACCTTTCCATCGTAGAATCCGGCCTTAACCCCAAAGCTATCTCCCGTGCTGGCGCCGCTGGTCTGTGGCAGTTTATGCCCAGCACGGGCCGTATCTACCGGCTCAACCAGAACTGGTATGTTGATGAACGCCTCGACCCCGAAAAAGCAACTGAAGCTGCATGCCGCTACCTGAAACAACTACATGGTATGTTTGGCGACTGGCAGCTGGCCCTTGCTGCCTACAATGCCGGCCCGGGTAACGTAAACAAAGCCATTCGCCGCTCCGGTGGTAAAAAAGATTTCTGGGAGGTGTACAACCACCTGCCTAAAGAAACACGCTCCTACGTGCCTCAGTTTGCTGCCGTGATGTATGTAATGCAGTATGCCGAAGAGCACAACCTCCTGCCCGAAGAACATGAATATCTGTATGCATCGCAGATAGATACCGTACACCTGAACAAGTTTATGAGTCTGGAGGCACTGGAAGCTCAGTTAAACCTCTGCCCCGGTGAACTGGAGTACCTAAACCCCGAGCTGGTAAGAAAAGCCATTCCTGAAAATGCCGGTACTTATGCCTTACGCATTCCCGCACAGGTAACAAATTATTTCCAGACTTACCGGCTGGCCATTATAGACTCAACCGCTAAAACAAGTCAGGCGCTGCTGGCATACAATACAAAAACCGAGGTAGGCAGCACCTATAACCGCGAAAAGATTACCTACAGGGTTAAATCCGGCGACCATTTGAGTAAAATTGCCGGCAGCTATAATGTGCGTGTGGAAGATATCAAGCAATGGAACCGCCTCAACAGCACCAATTTGCGGGTGGGCCAGCAATTATCGCTCTATGTTTCGCCCACACAAAAAGCCTCTATCAATAATCAGCTTGCCTCTGCCAATACCAGTGGCAACAGCAGCAGCATCAAATCAGTAGAGGTTAGTAAAAACAAAGTCTACTATGTTCAGCCAGGCGACACCCTTTGGGAGATCTCCCGCAAACATGGCAATGTTACCGTGGCACAGATCAAGCAAATGAACGGACTGAAGAGCAACGAAATCAAAGTAGGCCAAAAACTGATCCTTGCTAAGTAATTCATACAAACGCCATAACAGCATCAAAAGCTTTGTCTTTATATAAGGCAAAGCTTTTTTATTTTGGGGTTGCTTTTCTTATTTTACCGAAAATTGCCTGCACCTTATACCAGCAGCACTATTTTTTTTGTTATAGTAGTTATTAAACTCCTTTGTAAAATTTAACATACTACATGAATTATAAATCCTTAAGCCTTTGGCTGTTTGCTATTCTTGTCTTTTGTAATAGCTGTGGAGAAAATAAAAACACTAATAACCGCGATTTCTTACCCCGCGCCAGCTTAGTTCCCAATGAAATACTGGTAGTAATAGACTCCTCGCAATGGAATGGTGTGCTGGGAGAGGCAATCCGTGATATCTTTACAGAGCCTATCGCAGGTCTGCCGCAGGAAGAACCTCATTTTGAAGTACGTCATATACAACCCCAGGACCTCCGCGGTTTTCTGAAGCGTTACCCAAACATCCTGTTTGTGTTTACACTGGATAATAACAGCCGTGCCACACAGATGCTCAAAACGATGTTTTCCGAGCGGTCGCTGGAGCAGATCCAAAATGAACCTCAGCGCTACATGGCTACCCGAAAAGATGAGTTTGCAAAAGGCCAGGAGGTAATGTACCTGTTTGCAAATTCTGAAGAGCAGTTAACCAGTAGAATATACTCCAGCAGAGACCAGCTACTCAATTATTTCAGAGATGTAGAGCGGAAGCGCTCAATCAGGGAGTACACTCAGGTAAAGGTTACACAGCCGCTCTCCAATATGTTAAGTGAACAGTACGGCTTTAGTCTAAGGTTTCCGGCTGGATACGAGGTTGCCAAGCAAGACTCTAATTTTGTATGGATACGCCTGCTCGATAACCAGGTTGACAAAAGCATTTGGGCTACCTGGAAACCTTATACCGACCAAAAAGTATTTGAACGCGAAAATATTACTCAGTTCAGAAACAGTGTAGCAAGAAATTACATTTGGGGCAGTGACAGCACAACTTATATGCGGCTGGAAAACCAGTTTCCCCTGGACATGGAAGAAACAAATTTTAATGGCCGTTTTGCCATAGAAACACGTGGTCTCTGGCGGCTGGAGAAAATGGTAATGGGCGGTCCCTTTATCAGCTATACATTTGTAGATGAAGCCACCAACAGGCTTTACTACATTGAAGGTTTCACCTATGCCCCCGGTCAGGATAAACGTGCCGCCATTAGCGAAATGGAGGCCATTTTATGGACCTTTAAAAGTACTCCACAGCAGAAGAAATAGTACTTTACCGCACTTCGCTTACTTTGCTCCAAAAAACCTGTTAAATTGCACAGGAATTAGTATCTTTCTAAATGGCTATCAAAATAAGAAAGCAAGATGCACTTGACTATCATACTCAGGGGCAGCCGGGTAAGATTGAAGTAGTGCCCACCAAAATGTTAAGCAGCCAGCTGGACCTGGCGCTGGCTTATTCTCCCGGAGTAGCAGAACCCTGTAAGGAAATTGCCCAGAACCAGGAGGATGTTTATAAATATACTGCAAAGGGAAACCTGGTGGCAGTTATTTCAAATGGTACAGCTGTACTAGGCCTTGGCGATATAGGACCAGAAGCCTCCAAACCGGTGATGGAAGGCAAAGGGGTGCTCTTTAAAAAATTTGCCGGTATTGATGTATTCGATATCGAGATCAATGAAAAAGATCCCCAAAAACTAATTGATATTATCGCTTCTCTGGAACCTACTTTCGGAGGCATAAATCTGGAAGATATCAAGGCGCCTGAGTGCTTCTTTATTGAGCAGGAGCTGAAGCGCCGTATGAAAATTCCGGTAATGCACGACGATCAGCATGGCACGGCCATTATTTCTTCTGCTGCACTCCTTAATGCGCTGGAAATTGTAGGTAAGAGGATTGAAGATGTCAGGATCGTGGTTTCCGGAGCAGGAGCCTCTGCAGTAGCCTGCACCAAACTTTACCTGCTCCTGGGCGCACGCCGTGAGAATATTGTAATGTGCGATCGTGAAGGTGTAATCCATACAAACCGCACCGACCTCGATGATATAAAAAGACAGTTTGTTTCTGAACGTACCGATATTAACACCCTGCAGGAAGCGCTGGTGGATGCCGATATGTTCCTGGGGCTGTCTGCCGGCAACATTCTGAAAGGAGAAGACCTGCAGGTAATGGCTGCCGATCCAATTGTATTTGCCCTGGCCAACCCTGATCCGGAGATTCCCTATGAGGTGGCCATGGATTCCCGCCAAGATATCATCATGGCAACAGGCCGTTCCGATCACCCCAATCAGGTAAATAATGTACTGGGCTTTCCTTTCATTTTCAGGGGTGCCCTGGATGTTAGCGCCAGTGCCATTAACGAAGAAATGAAGATGGCTGCGGTGCGTGCCCTGGCACAACTGGCCAAAGAGCCTGTTCCCGAAGCCGTAAATAAAGCCTATGGCGATACCAGGATGGTTTTTGGAAGAGAATACCTGATTCCTAAGCCCCTTGATCCGCGCCTGATCACTACACTGGCACCAGCCGTGGCCAGGGCAGCTATGGAAAGCGGGGTTGCCCGCAAACCTATTACAGACTGGGAGCAGTATAACGTAGATCTGCAAATGCGCATAGGCATTGATCAGCGCCTGATGTCGCGCATACTGATCCAGGCCAAAAAAGACCCAAGAAGAGTTATTTTTGCAGAAGCAGATAATCATAAAATACTAAAGGCTGCCCAGATTATTCAGGATGAGAAAATCGGGATTCCGATTCTGCTGGGCAACCGCGAAAAAATCCAGGCGCTTGTTGAAGAAAATAAGCTGGAGCTGGATGGCTGCGAAATTGTTGACATACATGCCCCTGAACAGGGGGAGCGTTTTGAAAACTTTGCTCAGCTGCTGTTCAAGAAACGTCAGCGCAGCGGTGTAACGCTTCATGAAGCACGCAAGCTTATGAGCGATCGAAATTATTTTGGTGCCATGATGCTTGAAAATGGCGAAGCCGATGCTTTTATTTCAGGCCTTACCAAAGATTATCCCAAAACCATACGGCCGGCACTGCATGTAATTGGTATTGAAGAGGGAATCAGCCGGGTAGCGGGTATGTACATCATCTCTAACAAGAGGCAGTCGTACTTCTTTGCCGATACCACCGTTAACCGGGACCCAACTGCCGAGGAACTGGTAGACATAATTGGCCTCACCGCCCGCGGCGTACGCTTTTTCGATACAGAGCCGCGCATGGCAGTACTCTCCTACTCAAATTTTGGCTCCAGCAAAGGCGATGTGCCCGAGAAAACAGCCAAAGCTGCCATGCTGGCAAAAAAACGTTACCCGGATCTGATCATAGAAGGTGATATCCAGGCCAATACAGCATTAAATCCAACCCTGCAGCAGGAGAATTACCCCTTTAGCTCACTTGCCGACAAAGGCGCTAACACCCTGGTATTCCCCGACCTGGCTTCAGGTAATATTGCTTATAAGCTGCTGATGGAAATCGGAGGTTCTGAAGCCATAGGGCCGGTACTGATGGGCATGCGCAAACCAGTACACATTCTGCAGCTGGGCAGTTCTATTCGCGATATTGTAAATATGGTTGGTATTGCTGTGGTAGATGCACAGCACCACGAAAAAAAGCAAATGAAGCTTGTATGATCGCCTATCTTAACGGACGGCTGGTACACAAAGATCCAACTTATGTACTGCTGGAGGTGAATGGCATTGGGTATGAAGCTAAAATTTCTCTGAACACATATGCATCCATAAAAGATAAGGAGCAGTGCAAACTGCTCACTTATCTTCATATTAAAGAAGATGCCCATACCCTCTACGGATTTCAGGAAGGATCGGAAAAGCGGCTGTTTATGCACCTTATCTCGGTAAGTGGCATTGGTCCGGGCACAGCCCTTATGATGCTCTCTTCCCTTACCCCTTCAGAACTGGAACATGCCATCATTCATGAAGATGTACGCACGCTTTCTAGAGTAAAAGGAATAGGCGCTAAAACAGCCCAGCGTGCTATTCTTGAACTGCGCGATAAGGTAATGAAAGGAGAGGTTGTAAATCCTTCTGCATCTTTAGCAGCAGTTTCACACAATACTGTTCGTCAGGAAGCGTTGCAGGCTTTAGTAACCTTGGGAATTAACCGGGCCGCTGCCGAAAAAACCTTAGATGGTATCATGAAGCAGCATGGCAACAGCCTCACCCTGGAAGAACTTATAAAATCAGCTCTGAAAAACGCATAAGGATTTGATTCAGCCCTGGCTTTTCCGGATTTTCCTACTTTTGGTAGTAGGTAGTGCTATGGTAGTAGCCCTGCCTTCGCATGCCGTAGCAGGTGGAGCACGTCTTTTTCAGCAAAGACCTGTACAAACCCCGCCTGATACCATAGGCAGAGATACCACCCGTAGTACCGGTGCTTACAAACCAAGCAAGTTTCCTACAGGCCAGCCGGCCGACCGCTACGCCGATCCTTTTACTAACAAAAGAAACGCATCCCCCCTTTTTCCGGCCCCTCCTACCCAGGTAGAGATGGAAATTGATACGGGTTTCAACTACACAATTTATGAGCGTATAGGCGATATGCCCTATCGCCCCCCTACTACACTTACTTTTGAAGAATACATGCGCCTGCAGCGCGAAGAGTCTATCCGTAATTACTGGAGAACCCAATCTGCAGGCCTGGATGGCGAAAGTGCCGTAAGCGGACGCAGCCTCATTCCCCCTATCTATACCAGCCCTGTGCTGGACCGTATCTTTGGGGGCAGCTTTGTGAATATTACCCCAAATGGTTTTGTGAACCTCGATTTTGGAGGTGAGTTTCAGCGCGTGCAAAACCCGGCCATTCCTATCAGGGCACAGCGCCGGCCCCAGTTTATTTTCGATCAGCAGATCAATATGAACGTGATCGGAAAGATTGGCGAAAAGCTGGAAATAGCCGCTAATTTTGACAGCAACAACAGCTTTGACTTTGAGAACAACTTTAGGGTAGAGTACACCGGTTTTCCCGAAGAGATCATTAAGAAAATTGAGGTAGGCAATGTAAGCCTGCCTGTGCGCAACAGCCTGATGAGCGGTGCCCAAAGCCTGTTTGGCGTAAAAACCCAGCTGCAGTTCGGCAGGTTGTTTGTTACAGGTGTTGCCACCACCCAGCGTGGCGAAAGCGATGTAATTACCATAGAAGGCGGCTCGCAGGCAACTACTTTTTCGGTGCGGGGCTCAGATTACGACCTGAACCGCCACTTCTTCCTGGGCCACTTCTTCAGAGACAATTATGGTGTGAACCAAGGACAGTGGCTTGCCAACCTGCCACAAATTACCTCCGGGGTAAATATTACCCGTATGGAGGTGTACATCATCAACAGAAACCAGCAAACAGAAGGTCTGCGCAACGTAGCTGCCTTTATGGATTTGGGCGAGGGTGAAGAAGATGATGTATTCCGCGATGACAACCAGTATGTAACACCGCTGCGGGGCAACCCCAATAACAACAATGCCAACAGCCTGTTTGCCAATTTAAGGGCGAATAATGATCTTAGGAATATCGACAGGGTAGACGATGTGCTGCAACAACAGTTTGGTTTTACCAATGGCAGGGATTATGTACTGATTAAAAGTGCCCGTAAGCTTAATGCCACAGATTACAGCTACCACTCTGAGCTGGGCTACATTAGCTTAAACAGGCAGCTGCAGACCGACGAGGCCCTGGCTGTGGCCTATGAGTACACCTACAACGGCAGGCGGCACCAGGTGGGTGAGCTTACCGAAAATTACCAGAACAGGCCGGCCCAGGATGTTATTTTCCTGAAAATGCTTCGTTCCAATAACATTGATACAGAGGTGCCGGTATGGGACCTGATGATGAAGAACGTTTACTCTCTTGGTGCAAACCAGGTAGCACGCGAAGGTTTTCAGCTGAATGTGGTATACCGCGACGACCGCTCCGGCCTTGACCAGCCTAACCTGCAGGAAGGCGAAGACCGCAATGGCGTGCCCCTGCGAAATACACCTATCATCCGCCTGCTGGGCCTGGACATGCTCAATCAGAACAACGACCGGCAGCCCGATGGTAATTTTGACTTTGTTGAAGGGGTAACCATTAACCTGGACCGCGGCCTGATTATCTTCCCGGTGCTGGAGCCTTTTGGCGATTACCTGCGCTCACAAATTGCCCCAAGTCAGACCAATGTGCTGGAAAAGTATGTGTTTGACCAGCTCTACGAAACCACCAAGTACAATGCCGAGCTGGAAGCTGAGCAAAACAAATATTTTATACAGGGCAAGTATGCAGCCTCCTCGATGCAGGATATTGCACTGGAGGGCATAAACGTTGCTCCGGGCTCTGTGCGCGTATTTGCCGGCAATACCCCTCTTACCGAAGGAGTAGATTATCAGGTAGATTATAATTTTGGCCGGGTGCGTATCCTTAACGAAGGTATTACCAACTCAGGTAAGCAGATCCGAATCTCTTACGAGCGCGCTTCCCTGCTGAACTTCCAGACCCGCCGCTTCCTGGGTACCCATTTTGATTATGTGATCAGCGAAGATATCAACCTGGGTGCTACCCTGCTCTACCTCAACGAGCTGCCCATTGTTACCCGCGTAGGCATAGGCCAGGAACCACTTAAAAACACCAAGTGGGGCTTTGATGCCAGCATCCGGAAAGACAGCTATTTCCTGACCCGTATGCTCGACTGGCTGCCGCTGCTGCAGACAAAAGAGACCTCTACCATTACCTTTAATGGAGAATTTGCCCAGATGGTGCCCGGCACCTCTAACGTAGTAAATGGCGAAGGCACCTCCTACATTGAAGATTTCGAAACAGCCGTTACCCCTTATCGCATTGATGGTAACATCTGGGATTGGAACCATGCCGCCACTCCTTTAACTCAGGATGGCCGTTTCACTGCTGGTGGCACCTCCTCCAATGATCTTTCCTTTGGCTATAAGCGTGCGCGCCTGGCCTGGTATTCGGTAGATAATATCTTTTACCGCCAGAGCGACAGGAACAGGTATGCCCCCGGCATGACCAAAAGCGACATTGAGAACAACTATGTTCGTCAGGTTATACCACAGGAACTCTTTCAGCGCGATCAGCGCAATATGCAGCTGAACGAAAACATCTTCGACCTGGCCTACTACCCTGCCGAGCGCGGCCCTTACAACTACAATCCAGCAATTGGTCCGGGCGGTACTTTGCCAAACCCTGCCTCTAACTGGGGTGGTATTACACGCGCCATTCCCGGCGATGTAGATTTTGAGCGAACCAACATCGAGTATATAGAATTCTGGATGATGGATCCCTTTATTAAGGGAGAGAATGGCCGTAATGGTGCATTCCGCGATTATAATATCACCAACGAAGAGAGCGGCGGGCGCATCGTGTTTAACCTGGGCAGCATTTCCGAAGATTATGTAAACGATAATCAGCACGGGTTTGAGAATGGATTGCCGGCCGATGGCAGCGACGACAACGCCCGCCGCACCGAATGGGGCAAGGTTACAGACCGACAGTACCTGAACAATGCCTTCGATCTGGACCCTGCAGCACGGGCCTATCAGGATGTTGGCATGGATGGTCTGAACGACGATGACGAGAGAAACCACTTCAGATCAAGGTTTAGCGGAAACTGGGAAAACATTAACGAAGACCCTTCTGCTGATAACTTCCGCAGCTTTGTAGATCCTCAGTTTGAGGGCAACAATGCCAGTGTGATAGAACGTTACAAATACTACAACAATCAGGAGGGCAACACCCCCATTGCACAGGCTGCCCAGGGAACCATTACCCAGGGTAAACCTACTCCCGATAACGAAGACCTGAACAAAGACAACACCATCAATGACCTGGAGCAGTACTACGAATATTCGATAGACCTGCGCGCCAACCGTATGGATGTTGGCCAAAACTATATTGTTGATAAGGTAACCACCTCCAACAGCGTAAACAACGAACAGGTTACCTGGTACCAGTTCAGAATACCACTGCAGGAATTCACCAATTCCTATGGCGATCCGCAGAGTTTTCGTACCATCCGCTACATCCGCACTTACCTAACCGGTTTCTCTGATCCTATCCTGCTCCGTTTTGCTAAAATGCAGCTGGTAGGCAGCCAGTGGCGCCGCTATCAGCAAGACCTGCGCAGCGAAGGGCTTGGCCAGGTGGTAGAAGAAGATATCTCTAACTTTACCATTTCTGCCATAGGCTACGAAGATAACGGCTACGCCGATGGCAGCACCATTCCCTATGTAATACCACCCGGCTTTATCCGCGACCGCGATAATACCGCCTATAACCAGCAGGTGCGCCTGAATGAGCAGTCGCTGCAGCTATGCGTAGATAACCTGCAGGACCGTGACGCCCGGGCCGTATTCAAAAACATATCCCTGGACCTGATCAACTACGGTAATATTAAAATGCTCTTCCATGCGCATGAGCAGGAAGGTGCCACTGTACGCGACGGAGAGGTAACAGGCTTTTTACGCCTGGGAGCCGATAATACCCAGCACTACTACGAGATCGAAATACCCCTGGCCATAACACCACGGGGCTCCATCAGTCCTGCCGATATCTGGCCAAGTGAAAATGAGATAGACATTGCCCTGAAGGAGCTCTATGCCCTGAAAGCAGAACGTAACAGGCTGAACATACCGCAGGACCGCCGCTTTAGGGGAACCGCCGGAAAGCACACCATTTATGTGCGGGGTAACCCCCAGATGAACGACCTAAGGGCTATGATGATAGGGGTGCGCAATCCGGAAGACGAAGCCGACAAGAGTCCTAAATCAGTATGTGTATGGGCAAACGAACTGCGTGTAGCCGATTTTGACCGCCAGGCTGGCTGGGCTACCAATGCCCGCATGAATGCTAAGCTGGCCGATGTTGCCAATGTAACAGCCTCTACCCGCTACAGCTCTCTGGGCTATGGCGATCTGGCACAGCGTGTGAATGAGCGTACCCGGGGAGAAAACCTCTCTTACGATATTTCTGCCAATGTAGCACTTGATAAATTCTTACCGGAACGCGCCCGCCTGGCAGTGCCTATGTTTGTTTCCTTTGAGCGCAGCATTAACACACCTTTCTACGATCCGGGCAGCGAAGACCTGCCACTGGATGCTTCGCTGCTATCTTTTGAAACACCCGAAGAGCGTGCCTTCTACAAAAGAATTGCCCAGAACAGGTCAACGCGCCGCAGCCTTAACTTTACCAACGTCAGGATCAACAGGCGCGAAGGCGACGATACGCCCACACCATTCGACCTCTCCAACCTGGCCTTTACCTACGCTTTTAGCGAGGTAAGGAGCAGCAGCTGGGAAATATCAGACTATGCCCTAAGAACCTATAAGGGTGCTGTTGCCTATAACTATGCCCCGCAAACAAAACCATGGGCTCCCCTGGGCAACAGCCAGCGTTTAAATTCCCCCTGGCTGCAGCTGATCAAAGATTTCAACATCACGCCCCTGCCTTCTAACATATCGGTTCGCTGGGATCTGGACAGGCGCTTCACCAGCAACCTGTATCGCGGTGATGATCTGCTGCCAAACTACAGCAATCAGCAGTTCGAGAAAATGTTTACCTTCAGCAGGCTGTACTCCTTCCGCTGGAATCTCACCAATGCCCTGGTGCTGGATTATAATGCCCGTGCCAATGCTATAATTGACGAACCAAACGGGGAGATCAATACAGAAGAAGCCAGGCAGGAAGTACTGGATAACCTGGCCTCCTTTGGTCGTATGAAAAACTACGACCAGATTGTTTCTGCCACCTATCGCCTGCCATTCGATAAATTCCCGATCACCAACTGGATCAATGCAGATGCCCGCTATGAAGCAAATTATACCTGGACGGCCGGCTCTATTGTATCTGATAGCAGAACAAACCCTGGTGAAATAGACCAGCAGGAACGTTTTGGCAACCTGATACAGAACATCCGCACCACGGGTGTAACCGGTAAGCTTGACCTGGTAAAGCTGTACAACAACTCTGCCTATCTAAAAAAGATAAACGATGCTGGCCAGCAAAATGCCCGTCCGCAGGCACGCCCGCAGGCTCCTCGTCCGGGCCAGCCACAGGCAGATTCAACAGCCAAAGCAGCACCGGGAAACGGTAGCAAATTGGCCAAAGGCCTGCTAAGAGGGCTGATGTCGGTACGTGGCATTACTTTTAATGCTACCCGCAACGAAGGTACTATGTTACCCGGTTTCCGTCCACGCTCCTTTCTGTTCGGGCTCGACTCCGGCTTTGTAGCACCAGGGGTTGGTTTCTTACTGGGCAGCCAGGATCCGAACATCCGCCATGAGGCAGCCGCAAACGGCTGGCTGGTACGATCAAATGAGCTTACCACACCCTTTACTCAAACCAATACGGTAAACTACGATCTGCGGGCCGATGTACAGCCCATTACCGATATGCGCATTCAGATTGATGTGCGCAAAGAGAAAAACGCCAACTACCAGGAAATTTTCCGCTATGTTGATGATCCCGAGGATGAGTTCGAAGCTGGTTACAGAGGCCTTACCCCTGCTCAAAGGGGCAGCTACAGTATCTCCTTCCTTTCTATCTCCACAGCATTTGGCGATAAAGAAGGTAGCTCCGGTTCTAAATCGTTTAACAACTTTGTAGACTATCGCAACCAGATCTATGCCCGGGTTCAGGCAACCAACAACCTCGATTCTGCCTACAGGCTTAACTCGCAGGATGTACTGATCCCTGCTTTCCTGGCTGCATACAGTGGCAAAGATCCTAACGATGTAAAACTTTCTCCTTTCCCGAGCATACCGCTGCCTAACTGGCGTATGGAGTATGCCGGCCTTAGTAAGGTAAAGTGGCTGCAGAACAGGTTCTCTTCTATTGCCATTACGCATAGCTATGTTTCGCGCTATTCGGTAAACAGCTACAGCAGCTCACTGGCCTATGGCGAAAATGCAAACTATGCCGGCAACCTGGCCCTGAACCGCTCCATCGAAGGCTATACCTCTGCCGATAACCAGCTGCTGGATACCCTGAATGGCGCACCAATGCCCATGTATATTGCCAACCAGGTGTTGATCTCCGAAAAATTTGCACCCCTGGTAGGCGTTAACCTGCGTACCAAAAACCGCATGACGCTGCAGATGAGCTACAACCTGGAGCGTAACCTGGGTCTAGACCTCTCGAATACACAGGTAACTGAGCTGAAAAGCCAGGATGTGCGCTTTGATATTGGCTATACCACTAAAAATTTCAAAGTGCCCTTCAGGCTGCAGGGACGGGAAGTAACGCTTAAGAACGACCTTACTTTCCGAATGGGTGTGACCATTCGTGATACCCAAACCATACAACGGCGCCTGGAGCAGCCGGATGATGTAACCAACGGCAGCCTTAACTTTCAGCTGAACCCAACTGTTAACTACGTTATTAATCAGCAGCTAAGCCTGCAGATGTACTTCAGACGCAACATCAATGAGCCAAGAGTACTTACCTCATTCCCTTCGAGCACCACTGCTTTCGGAGTTCAGCTGAGGTATAATATTATTCCCTAAGCTTTTGCATATTCAGAAAGAGGTGTATTTTTGGCTGTCTAAAATTAAATTTATATGCAATTTCCTGAAGAGTTTCGCTATACCAAAGATCACGAGTGGATCAGTCTGGAAGGCGATATAGCTACAGTAGGTATCACTGATTTTGCACAGCGCGAGTTGGGCGATATCGTTTATGTAGAAATTGAAACAGCAGGTGAAACTGTAGAGCAGGGCGAGGTTTTTGGAACAGTTGAAGCTGTAAAAACAGTATCAGATCTGTTTATGCCTGCCACTGGTGTAGTAGCAGAAATAAATGAAGCCCTGCAGTCAGAACCTGAACTGGTAAATACCGACCCTTACGGCAAAGGCTGGATGATACGCATACGCCTGGAGAATACATCTGATTATGACAATCTGTTATCAGCACAGGAATATGCTGAAATGGTAGGCCAGTAGGCAATATCAACTTCTGAAAGGGGATGTTTTTTCGCTACAACCTGTTTACTTTTCTCTGGCTGCTGCTCATTTTGCTACTTACCCTTTCCCCTGGTAGCTCGATGCCGGAGACTCGTTTGTGGGAAGAGCTGCTAAGCTTTGATAAAGTTGTTCACTTTGCTATCTTCAGCATATTGGTACTGCTGATGATTGTAGGGTTTATAAAACAGTATACCTATGCCTTTGTTCGTAAGTATGCGGTTCCGTTATCATTAGCCATTAGCATTGCCTACGGTATTTTAATTGAGGTAATTCAAATTCCGATACCCGGCCGGTATCTTGAATCTATGGATATTTTGGCCAACACCCTGGGGTGTTTTATCGGGTATGGAATTTTTTATCTTATTTATAAATATTGAAGACTTGCACTTTTTATCATTTCTAACGTTATTAGTATGTAACGTTGCAAACCGTTTTGTATATTTTACTGCAGCCTATGGAACCTAAAAAGAATCCGAAGTACGACTTAACCCGCAAATCAAGCCTGTTTTTTAACATTGGCCTGGTGGTGAGCCTTTTGCTGGTAGTTGTAGCCTTCGAATGGAAAAGCTACGATGAGGTTAGTGTAATTGATAATTACGCTGGCGATGAGTTCGAAGAAATCATCGATATTCCGATCACGGAGCAACCACCACCACCACCACCACAGGAAATTCCTAAGCAACCGGAAATTATTGAGGTACCGGATGAAGAGGAAATCGAAGAAACTCCGCCTATACAGGATATGTCGGATATCAATACCGAAACCGTTGTTGATATACCCATACCTGCAGCACCTCCTGTACAGGAAGAAAGGGTTCAGGAGATCTTCGACATCGTAGAAGAAGAAGCTCAGCCAAGAGGCGGCATGAAAGAATTCTACGAATTCCTTTACAAGAACATCGAGTATCCACGTCAGGCCATTCGCTTGGGCATTGAAGGTACTGCTTATGTACGCTTCGTTATCGACGAAAAAGGCAATGTGGAATCTGCCGAAGTGGTAGAAGGACGTGAACTTGGATACGGACTTGACGAAGAAGCCATCAGGGTAATTAAGCTTACAAAGTGGACCCCTGGTAAGCAGCGTGGACGTGCCGTAAAACAGCGTAAGATTCTTCCTGTTAAATTTAAGCTTCAGAAATAATCATTCTGAAAGCGCAGAACTAATAAGCTCAACACTCTTAGTTTTATATCAATTAAAAACTAAGAACTGAAAACTAGAAAAGCCTGGCTCAAATCGAGCCAGGCTTTTTCTTTTGTGTGAAGAGGATTTACTGCTACTTATCTAATACGGAATTTAAAGGAAAGGTTTAGAATAAAAGCAGAATTTTTGCGTTAAATATTAACTATTAGCAGAATTTCCTTTCAACTTTTATATTATAAGCCTATGAAAACCCCTGCTAAACCCCAACAAAAATCCTATCGGAAGGGCAGCTCACTCTATTTTTCAGCTGGCCTTGTGGTAAGTATGGTACTGATAATCACAGCGTTCGAATGGAAAACGCCCTACGATTTATCAGAAGACGATCCAAATAATCCAATTTTGACAGATCCGGGTCCCATCATCGAATTTCAGCCGGTATTTATTCCGGAAAAACCCAGGCCAAAAAGTATTTCTACAGAAATTACAACCACCAAAGATCCCATTACAGATATTGATATAGACATAACCCCTCCTGACATAGATATACCACAGGGACCTGAGGGAGTAGATAATTTTGATCCAAATGTATTATTTGGAAACAACAAGCCAACGGATGCTGTAACTGAAATGCCCGATATTTCACAGGCGGCAGTTCCTGCACAGGGCTACGAAGCCTTTTATGCCTATCTCTATAACAACCTTAAAATACCGGATCATCTAATCCGTCAAAATCTGGATGGAAAAGTGCAGGTCTCTTTTGTAGTAGATACCGATGGCACCCTAACCGATATTAAGATTGTAAGAGGCTTTGACAAGAAACTGGAAGAGCAGATTATTAAACTGCTGCAGGAATCACCTGCCTGGGAACCAGCCTGGCAGCAGGGGCGCAAGGTTAAAGTACGCATGCAGCTTCCCGTTGCAATCAAAATCAGTAATTAATAAGCATCAGCTTAAAAAAAGAAATGAGGCTGTTTTACAACAGCCTCATTTCTTTTTTATCCATTATCTGTAAAACCTATCGCTTACAGTATATTCAGACTTTGCTCTTTAATCTTTTCCAGCTCTTCTTTCATCTGGATTACCCTTAGCTGTATTTCAGCATCGTTTGCTTTAGAGCCTATGGTGTTGATTTCACGGCCAATCTCCTGCGACAGGAAACCAAGTTTTTTACCATTGGAATCCGGTGCCAGAAGCGTTTGTTCAAAATAAGAAAGGTGGGTGCGCAGCCTTACTTTCTCCTCGCTTATTTCCAGTTTTTCGATATAAAAGAACATCTCCTGCTCCAGCCTGTTCTTGTCCATCTTCTCCAGAGACATAAGCTCATCAATACGCTTTTCAAGCCGCTCTCTGATGTTCTCAATCCTTCCGCTGTCAAGCTTTTCAATTTCGCTCAGGAGACGCCCAATTTCCGTGGCATACCCATGCAGTTTCATGCGCAGGGCTTCCCCCTCCCTGATCCTGAAGGCATCACACTGTTTTACGGCCATTCTGATGGTTTCCTCCATTAGTTTCCATTCCTCTTCTTCCAGCTCCACTACAGGTGTACTTACCACCTCTGGTTGCTGCAGTGCCAGTCGAAAAATATCATTTTCAGGCGCACCAACTTCAGTGGCTAACTGCTGTAAAGTCTGGTAATAGTGAAGAAAAAGTTCTTTGTTATAATTAACATGTGTGCTGGTGAGGCCCAGGTACTGTACCTCTACCGTTACGTTTGCTTTTCCTCTAACCAGTAAATGATTCATCTGGTGGCGCACCTCCATCTCATAGTCAGTATAGGCTTTCGGCAGGCGCAGATTTAACTCTAAGTATTTGGAATTTAACGTCTTAACCTCTACCGTTATAAGAACATTATTTTTTTCGGCTTGTGCTTTGCCATAGCCGGTCATTGATTTTAGCATACTACTGATTTGAAATTAGCTTGAACCTAATGCAGCAAAACTAATATTTATTTTAATTTTATTCTCCTGAAAGTGGGAGTAGTAATATTTCCGGGCTCAAATTGTGACGAATAGTTATACTAAGTATTCAAAGACATACTGCCGCTGCCCACTGTAAAACTTTGGCATAAAACCACGATCTGGAAGCTTGATACTAGATTATAATTCTCGGCAGATTTAGCTTTAGCTATGGTAACTATTTGCGCAGTGATGCTATTGCCCGCTTCTCCCCTACTATAGATACGGCTTTATCCTCAACATTGCAGGCATTAACAGTAAAAACAGAAATTTTTCTGGTATGATGCCACACCCCGAACCTGTCGCCAAAAGTACTCGGCAATACAGATGGTCTGCATGTTGCTGTTTTCAGACTTTAGTACGAAGTGTTGCAGAACACATGCTCCAGGAGTAACATACCTTTGCTTAGAAGCACATTATACGAGCTTTGAACACATTGTGTGCTTCTAAGCACTACATCTATAGTGCAAAGAAACTGCATTATAGCAGCATCTGAAAAGCACAAAAAAAAGCCTCCTGCTAATTAGCGGAGGCTTTTCAGATATAAATACAATGTTTAATCAGAAATCATATCCCAGGGTAAAGTAGAACCTGGTGCTGCCCACTTCATAATCGATAATGGGTTTTGCAATATCAAATTTGGCATAGTAGCCCAGCAGCACAGTTCTTACACCAAAGCCGTAGCCACTCAGCCAGGGGTTTTTATAGTTCACTACAACAATATCAAATCCACTGCCTTCGTCGGGTATAGGTTCTGTATTTACACTGTTGGCCTGATAGAATGGTGGTTTACCAGACCAGGAAGAGCCAATATCGAAGAAGCTGGTTAACTGCAGATTCCTGAAGAAGTTAGAAGAGATAGGACCTCTGTAAAAATACTGGATCAGGGGCACGCGCAACTCCAGGTTCAGGGCCAGCACATTGCTACCGTGCTGTGCATTATAGCTAAAGCCACGTAATGGTGTTACATAATCATGAAAGAGCAGGTTGCGTCTGTCCTGGTGATTATCGCTGGCAGGTGGCAGCAGCGGATCCTTTGCGCGGTAATTAGTTCTGTTAAACAACCAGTTGTCCATGCCTCCCAGGATAAACAGCGGTTTGTTCTCTCCGGTAAACCTGCCATAGAACAAGCGTCCTGCCAGTGTTATTTCCCTGCTGATGGGCTGGTAGTGCCTCACCTCGCCGGTAATTTTTCCAAAGCTCATATCCTGATCATCAATGCCAAGCATGTGCTCGTACTGCAAACGGCCTCTTGTTCCCTGAAAAATATTAAAGCCTTTTATAACAGTATTGTCAAATACTAACTGCGCATGGCCACCTCCATAGTAGGTAGTTTCATTGTCCAGCAGGTTACTGGTATTAGCCCTGTTAGGATCATAAATAGGAATAAAAGAGGAAGTAGCAAGGGTAGGGCCACCCTCCAGCCTGGTACTGATCGAGAATGGATAAGCAAAGCTTAAGGCAGCCTTGTTCAGCGTAAATTTATCTCTTTCCACATCTGCCATCGGGGCAATGATCACCCTACGGTCGTAGCGCACCTTTACATCTACCAAATGTTCAGGTACTGGTATTCCAGAAAAAGATCACCACTGCGCAGATCAGACATCGCCAGTACGCCCCCATAAATTTTATGGTTTTCCAGCATATCGTTTAGCTCTCCCTCAATTACAAAGCCTAAGCTACCTGCACCTATACTGGCGCGTATCGGATCAAAAGCGATAGAAGTAACTACATTATTTACCATAAACCGGGGTTCCATCCGGAAAGGTCCCTGCATAGGATCTTTTTTCCTGGTTTGCCTGTAGGCGCTAAGGAAGGATGCAGAGCGGCGTTCCTGCACCTGCTGACGGTTGGTTTCTGTCTCTCTTGCAGCTCCCTGGGAAGCAGAAGCAGGCGAATCAAATACATAATTATCGGTATTGATCAGGCCTGGCTCCTCAGGTTCTGCCACAGCAACCTCTGGCTCGGGCGTTTGCGCCTGAACAGTATCGGGTGGTGTTGCTAGCGCAGGAGCTGCAGTCTGCATGGTATCGGCAGCTACTCTTCTTCTGCGCTGCAGGCTGTTGCCCTGCCCTCTTTGTGTGCCCGTTGCCTCTTTTAACCTGTTCTGGTAAAACTGGCGGGCCTGTACAATTCCCTGCCGCCTGGTAGGCTTTGTAAATTTGTTTATAGATAAGTTGGTGTTTGGCTGGTAATAAAGGCGCTCATTGCCATTATTCAGACTTATAAAAGCCAGGGCATTTGTACCAATGTCGAGCGTGTATTCATCAATACCAGTAAAATATGAGGTAATCTGATAATAGAGGCTATCATACATATTATAGCGGAACAGGTTATTGATGCCTCTCTGCTCGCTAAGAAAGAAGATATTACCAGCACCATCTGCCTTTGGCTGCTGACTTTTACCCAGTGTATTGGTAACCCGGGTAAGTATGTTTGTAGTTGTATCTACATTGTAGATAAACAGATTATAGTTATTAGAGATCTGACTTAATTCTACGGTGGTACGGCTATCTAAAGTATCGGTACTACGGTTGGAGCTAAAGATGATGTTGTTGGTGCCAGGCACAAAAGAAGGGGTGATATCATCATACCAGTCGTTGGTGATGGCCGTTAATGTGCTGCGACTGAGGCTGTAGAGGTAAATATCATTTCTTCCCTGTTTTTCAGCGCTCATAGCAATTACCCGCCCGTTGGGAGAGAAAGAGAAGTTATTTACCTGGCTTACTTTCCGGATGGTTTGCCGCTCGGACCTGCCATTGAGCACATTCACCAGGTACAGGGTATACAAGCCTTTGCGCACGCTCATCACCCCCAGGCTGGTACTATCCTGCCAGTCTACCATCGGAATGGTATCGTCTGTTTGCTGATCAAGGATTCTGTAACCGGTTTTAAGCACATTCCTGGTTTTACCGGTGCGTACATCCTTTACTTTGATGGTATAGCTGCCTTTGTAGTTCTCGGTGTAGGCCAGGTAGCGGCCACCCGGGCTCAGGGCCACACTGTTATGAAGCTGCAGGCCGGAGCGCCTGGTGGTAACCAGGTTATCTTCTGAAGGCACCGTATAATCGGCAAGCACCTCATTGGCATTCACAATATAAAACTTCTGCCAGCCTCCCATAAATTGCCGGAAGGGCATTCCCAATGTATTGGAAATTGCCATTTCTTCATTCCGGATAATGCGGGTGTAATTCAGAATATTGGAGATGTTGGAGCGCCCGTATTCTTCGGAAATATAATTCCATACCGACTGGCCTACCAGCGCCGCCTCCAATCCCTTCAGTTTGGTAAGCTTTGGTGCTTTACCATCTTTAAACTCATCGCGGATGTAATCGTCCATCTGTATACCCCAGCCATAGGCAACATAGCGGGCTGCCCCTTCCAGGAACCACTCGGGCAGGGTCATGAGGTAAGTATTCTGAAAGATATCAGAAAGGCTGCCGCCAAACATCATATCCATCAGCAACATGTGCGATACTCTTAAAACCAACTCTTCTTTAAACTCCTGCAGTGTTCCCGGAAAAGCAATTTCTACCTGTGACTTTACAAAGTTTGTTTGTCCGCCTACGGTAAAAGGAGTTTCATTAGCCCCCACATTACTTTGCTGTAAATCCGCCAGGGAGTTGTAGAGAAATATTTTGGTTTTGGAGTAGGGTGCATATCCTAATACATCGGTAATACGATCATATTCATCTTCGATGTAACGTGAGGTAAGCCTGGCCAGCTCCTGCCCGTCGTCGTAGAAGTAAATGTCGAAATTAGTGGTGCTGTAAAAGCGCCAGTTGAATTCCTTGTATTGCAGGCGGTTCTTACCAAAGGTAGATTGGGTAATCTGTGCCGTTAGTGTATAGGGCAAAAAAAGGCAGCACAGTGCCAGCATGTAGCGTGTAAAAACAGACATAGGCCTTATTAATGGGCAAGAGTTCTAATATAACGAATAAAACCGCTCAATACATATTTCTGTTGCCAGATCTGAGCCGTTTTTAAGGTGTTGTGTTAACATTTCTGCGCAATAGGGTGCCAGGCTAACGCCCTTGGTACCCAAACCATTGAAAACATACATAAATTTATGCTCCGGATGCGGCCCCAGCATAGGCCGGCGGTCTTTTGTAGCAGGGCGTATACCCACCTGCTGCTCCAGCACCTTCCAGGGCATATCAACCAGATCAGCAAGCTTTTCTTCAATCTCCTGTCGTGCCTTAGGATCCGGCCTTAAATGCAGATCCTGGTGATTATAGGTAGAGCCAGCCCTAAAGCGACCCGCTCCTGCAGGTACCATAAACACGCCCCTGTTCGGAATAATGTTTAGTGGGGCATCTGCTTCCAGCAAAAGAACATCGCCTTTTACCGGGCGCAGCGGCAGCCACTGCCAGTAGCTGCTCTGCAGCTGTGCAGTACCATTGCAGTAAATAACCCAGCGTGCTTCAACATCCTGGTACTTAACGCCTTCTCCCCCTATTTCTAGTACGTCTTCCTGAAAAATATCAGGGCGAAAACTTTCACGTGCCAGCAGGTAAGCCTTCCAGCCCTCCAGCAGGCGCGGAATATCAATCCAGCCAGTCTGTTTCAGCTGCAGGCCTCCAAAGGGATTTTTGACCCAGGGGGTAAAGGCAGGGGTCGTATGTACCTGCTCAATATAAGGTGCAAAGGCAGCATCACTCCAGCGGCCAAACCAGTCGTTTTGTTCTGCAATGGAAAAAAAAGGGCGGTAAATGGGCATCTGGTGCAAAAACTGATCCTGACAAAGCTGTTCCAGCTCCCCATAAGCCTCGGGGATAAGCGGAAACAGGCGATCGGCCCACCATGTTTTTACCATCTGCCGGCCTGTAATGGGGTTATACAAACCCGCTGCCACCCGGCTGGAAGCCGTTAGCCGGGGCTGGTCCATTACCAGAACAGAAAACCCCTGCTTCAGTAAATTGTAAGACAAAAGGGTTCCGGCCAGTCCCTGGCCTATGAGCAGTGCATCAACCTTCATGGGCGAAAGAAAACAAATTGCCTTGGTAAATTGTCAAAATTAAGTACATTTTCGCAAAAAACAGGCGCATGATAAAAGTAGAGAGCTTTACCTTCAACCCCTTTTCAGAGAATACTTTTGTACTTTATGATGAAGAAAGCCTTCAGGCTGCCATCATAGACCCGGGCTGCTACGAACCCGAGGAACAGGAGCAACTGCAGGCTTTCATAGAAAAAAAAGGGCTGGAACCCGCCCTGCTGCTCAACACCCATTGCCACATAGATCATGTGCTTGGCAACTGGTTTGTTAAAACCACCTGGAACCTCCCCCTGCAAATACACCAGATAGAAGATCAGGTGCTGCGTGCCGTGCCTACCTATGCGCCCATGTACGGATTTTCGCGCTACCAACCCACAGAACCAGATGCCTGGCTGGAGGAGGGCCAGACCCTGATGCTGGGCAAGCACAAGCTTAAAACACTTTTTGTGCCGGGACATGCCCCGGGCCATGTGGCCTTTTGGCAGCCCGAACAAAAATTTTGCATCAATGGCGACTGCCTTTTTGCCGGCAGCATTGGCCGCACCGATCTGCCCGGTGGCGACCATGAAACACTGATGCGGAGCATTCGTGAAAAACTTTTTACCCTGCCTGATGATACTAAAATCTATTGTGGCCATGGTCCTGCTACTACCATTAAGCAGGAAAAGTTATTCAATCCATTCTTTAGCAATTTAATCGCGTGAGCATTCGCCACTATATTCCTAACGCCCTCACGTGCAGCAACCTGGTATGCGGATGCCTTGGCATAGTAGAAGTACTGGAGGGAAACATGATCTGGGGTCCTTACCTGATCTGGCTGGCCGCTATTTTTGATTTCTTTGATGGTTTTGCTGCCCGAAGCCTGAAAGTAAGCTCCCCTATAGGCGGAGAGCTGGATTCACTGGCCGATATGGTAACCTTTGGCCTGCTGCCTTCCATAATCCTGTTTGCCATGCTTCGGGAAACAGCCGTACCAGCCTGGGTGCCCTACCTGGCCTTTATTGTAGCCATATATTCGGCCATCCGGCTGGCCAAGTTCAATGTAGATACCCGCCAGACCACCAGTTTTATTGGGGTTCCTACCCCTGCCAACGCTTTGCTCATCAGCTCCTTTCCTCTGATTTTACAGAGGCAACCCGGCTGGGAATTCATGAGGCACCCGGCATTTTTGCTGGCGGTGGCCTTTATCATGTCATTTTTACTGGTGGCGGAGCTTCCGCTGTTCGCGCTTAAGTTCAAAGACTTTAGCTGGGCGCACAACCGGGTTAAATATATTTTTCTCGTCCTTTCGCTACTTTTAATAATTTTCTTCAATTTTGTAGCAATACCGCTTATAATTCTGTTGTACGTACTTCTTTCCGTATTCCACAAAGACCCTCAAGTATCGCGCTGAAATCGACATCATTTCTCTGAAAGAGATGCTGGACCCACGAGACAAAGTTGTTAAACCGGGTCTGGCTAAGTTTTAACTCAAGGAGGTGCAGGATGCTCGATTTGGTAAACACGTTCACCTGGGGCCGGAAGCCGGGAAGAAGCGACCCTGCAGGCAGAAGAAGCCTGCAAAAAATTACTAGCTAAGTTGATTATGGTAGGCTATTCCTATACAATACCCGAAGCCTGACCCCGTTTTTCAGGATGGCTCCTTAAGTGCGGGAACCAGAGCGGCAAAAAGGCCGTTACCGATGAGCACTGCAAAGCAGCCTATGCCCTGGCGATTCCTATTATGCGCTTTATGTTCTCTTCTGTGCCTATCGCCTGATAGTGCTGCACAGCAGAATAGTGCGCTTGCAGAAGGGTTCTGGATTAAAGTGGGCGTAACCGAAAGTGGTGTCTATAAAGTCCCTTCTTCTTTTTTAAGCAGTAACAGCATACTGCCTGCCGGTGCCGATTCCCGCAATTTACAAATAAGAGGCTATGGCGGCGGTATGGTGCCCGAGGCAAATAGCATAGCCCGACCGCAGGACCTGCCCCAGCTGGCCATTCAGGTGGTGGGCGAAGCAGATGGTCGCCTCGACGCCACCGACTACGTACTCTTCTACGCCCAGGGTCCCGATGCCCTGGCTTATAACCCTGAAAACGGCTGGTTTTCCCATCAAAAAAATATTTACAGCGATACCGCCTATTATTTTATTGGGGTTGGCACACAACCTGGCCTGCGCCAGACACAAGCCGTTAACGAAGGGCTCAGTCACCCCGCCATCAACAGCTACGAAGCTGTAGAAGTTTATGAAAAAGACGAGGTAAACATTATCTCCTCCGGCCGCCGCTGGTTTGGCGATGCCTTTGGCCTTACCGGCTCCCGGCAGTACACTACCGCCCTGCAGGAGCTGACAGAGGGTACCGTCAGGCTGCGAACTGCCTTTATCAATACCAACAGAAGCGCCGTTACTTTTATGGTATCTATTAATGGACAGCCCCAGCAGGAAATCTCTATTCGCCATACCATCGATTATCAGTATGCTGAAAAAGGCTGGATTGGCGAGAAGGAGAGCCTGGTTACCAGCAGTGCTTTCGGTGGTACCGCTCCCCTGCAACTGCAGATTGCCATGAGCGGTGGCAATACGGGTAATAAGGCTTATCTGGATTATTACCTGCTACAAGCTCCTGCACGGCTGCGTTACCGCGGCAGACAACTACGCTTTTTGTCGCCCGGGAGCCTTAACCATTCTGCTGTAACCTACCAGCTGGCCGATGCACCTGCCCACCTGCAGGTTTGGGACATCAGCAATCCGCAGCAGCCTATGGCACAAGAGGCGAGCCTGCAAAACAAACAACTGCTTTTTGGAAGCGGCAGCAGTGAATTAAAGACCTTCCTAGCCTTCACCCCTGCCGATGCTCCTGCTCCGGTTCTGTTTGGCGCAGTGGCTAACCAAAACCTGCGGGCCGATCTGCAACCCCAACTGCTCCTGGTTACCCACCCCAGCCTGCTTGCCGAAGCACAGAGGCTTGCAGATTTTCGCAGTAGCCATGATGGCCTGGCTGTAAAAGTGGTAACCACCCACCAGGTGTACAATGAATTTTCTTCCGGACGGCAGGATGTTGCCGCCATACGCGATTATGTGCGCTACCTCCACCAGGAGGGTGGCGGCAGGCTTCGCTACCTGCTGCTTTTTGGCCGTGGTTATTATGATTATAAAGGGCGTACCACTTCTCCCTTCAACATGGTACCTCTCTATGAGTCTTACAATTCTGTACATCCCATTAACAGCTATGCCTCCGACGATTTCTATGGATTTCTGGAAGAGCAGGAAGGTGATTGGACAGAAAACGAGAACGGCAACCAATCGCTTGAAATTGGTATAGGGCGATTGCCGGTAGTAACGCCTGCCGAAGCACGCCAGGTGGTGGATAAACTGATTCGCTACAGCAGCGAGCCTGCCACCCTCGGCAACTGGCGGCAACGGCTCCTGTTTGTGGCCGATGATGAGGATGGTAATGTGCACCAGCTGGATGCAGAGCAGTTGGCCAGGCTGGCCACCACCAGCAACCCGCTCTATGCGCCGCGCAAGATATATGTAGATGCCTATCCAAAAATTATCACGGCCAATAGTCAGACCTCGCCAGGTGCACAAAAAGCCCTTAGAGATGCCATTGACCAGGGGGCGCTGATTGTAAACTTTACCGGCCATGGCAGCCACCGATTCTGGACCTTTGAAAATATATTTTCCAAGAGCATCGCAGAAAACCTGCAGAACCGCAACAAGCTACCCCTGTTCGTAACCGCTACCTGCGAGTTTGGACTGCACGATGGCGAGTTGCGCTCCGGAGCAGAAAGCCTGATTTTAAATCCTGCCGGAGGTGCCATAGGCTTGCTTACCACAGCCCGGCCCGTGTTTACCTTTTCTAATTTAAAGATCAATACTGCCTTTTACAGGTATGCATTTCCGTCAGCTACTGGAGAAACCCTCAGGCTGGGCGATATTAGCCGCCTCACCAAAAACGAAGGGGTGCCGGAAACAGGCGTGTACAACCGCAATTTTGTATTGCTGGGCGACCCCTCCATGCAACTGGCTTACCCCAAACAGCCAATAGCACTAACCTCCATTACCGGTGCAGCCGCTACTGAAGCCTTGGATACCCTTAAGGCTTATGAAAGGGTACGCATAGAAGGCATCATCAAGAGCCCGAACCATGATGGTGCTGATACTGGTTTTAACGGTACCCTGCTTGCTACTGTATATGATAAAAGCGACCAGCTCCGTACGCTGGGGCAAACTGATCCCGCCATGAGCTATAGCCAGCGGCAAAATGTACTGCACAGAGGCGAAGCAACGGTAAAAAACGGCAGTTTCTTTTTTGAAATGGTGGTGCCCAAAAATATTCGCTATGAGACAGGCTTTGGCAGAATTGAGCTCTATGCAACCCACCAGGATGGCAGGCGCGATGCAGCCGGAGCCAGCGATGAAATAAAAATAGGTGGTAGCGCAGCAGGAAAAACAGCCGACCGCACACCACCCCACATCCAGCTTTACCTAAACGACACCACTTTTCAATCTGGCCATCCTGTAGCAGCACAGGCTGTACTGCTGGCGAAGCTTCAGGATGAAAATGGCATTAATATTTCCTATTCCGTACCCGGGCAAAATATAGAAGCGGTACTAAATGATACAAGCACCTTTATTCTAAACGATTACTACACCAGCACAAAAGGTAATTATAAAGAGGGATGGCTGCGGTTTCCGCTCTACAACCTGCCTCCAGGCAGGCACAGCATCAGCTTTCAGGCCTGGGATACCCATGGAAATGGAAGCCGCCAGCTCATAGAATTTGTGGTGCCCGGCAGTGATGGCATCAGCATCAGCAGTGCCCGCAACTACCCTAACCCGCTGCGGGAAGAAACAAATTTTGCTATTACACATAGCCGTGCCGGCGATGATCTTGAGGTAGACCTGCTGGTTTATGGCCTCGACGGGCGTGTATATCAGCGTTATCGCCACAATGCGGTTGCAGCCAGCGGCACCCTGCACCTGCCGGCCCCCGGCATCGACAACAAAAATTTACATCCGGGCATATACGTATTCAAGGTTGTGGTGCGTTCACTCTCAGATGGTAGTGTTGCAGAACGAGCAGAAAAACTAGTAATCCTGAAATAAAAAAATATTTCTTTATCTTTAAGCCGGATTTGTTTCATTATTTGCATCATGCGTAAAGTCCTTTTACTATTCTTCTTAACTGTTTCTGTTTCTACTGCTTTTGGCCAGGGACAGGCATTTATAGGCCAGGATACTGCAGCCCGCCCTATTATAACGGCTGTACCCTTTTTGATGATTGCCCCCGATGCCCGCAGCGGTGCCATGGGCGATGCTGGAGCAGCAATCTCACCCGATGCCAATTCAGCACACTGGAACGTTGGGAAGCTGGTATTTGCGGAAAAAGATTTTGGTGCATCTTTCTCCTATACCCCCTGGCTGGGTAAGATTGTAGATGATATGAACCTGCTCTATCTTTCAGGTTTTTATAAACTGGATGATGTTCAGGCAATCGCCTTTTCTCTCAGATACTTCGATTTGGGCGAGATCTTTTTAACAGAAGATGGCAGAACGCCAACAGCCCCCAATTTCAGGCCCCAGGAACTTGCCCTGGATGCCAGCTACTCCAGAAAGCTTTCCGAAAAATTAGGTTTGGGTGTAACCGGCCGCTACATTTATTCAAACCTGGCCGGTGAGGTGCCTATCGGCAACCAGATTGCTACCCCTGGTAATAGTATTGCTGCCGATGTTGGTCTGTTTTACAACTCCGACCTGGTGCTTGGCGCCCGCGATGGTAACTTAGCGCTTGCTGCGGTTATCTCTAACATCGGGAATAAAATATCTTACCTCGACGAAAGCACGGAAAGCTTTATTCCTACTAACCTGCGTCTGGGTACCGCCTATACTGCAAATCTTGACCCGTTCAATAAAATTACTGTAGCTGTTGATTTCAACAAGCTGCTGGTGCCTACCCCTCCTATTTACGAAACAGACCCTAATACCGGCGAGTATATCAGGGTAAACGGAGAGTATGTGGTGGAAAGAGGGCAGGACCCTAACCGTCCGCTGGTGAACGGTATTTTTACGTCTGTTGCCGATGCGCCTGATGGTTTTTCTGAAGAGATGAAGGAAATTACCATCTCTTCCGGCCTGGAGTACTGGTACAACGATTTGTTTGCTGCACGTGCTGGCTATTTCTGGGAGCATGACCTGAAAGGTGCCCGTAAATTCTTTACCCTGGGTATAGGCCTGCGCTATCAGATCATGAATTTTGATTTTGCTTACCTGATCCCACAGCAACAGCAGCACCCCCTGGCTGAGACACTTCGCTTTACACTTGGTGTTAATTTCGTGAAAGCAAACAGAAACAATACTCCTGATCAGCCGTAGTTTTTTTATGCTTGATCGTAAAAATCCGCCTACTTATAAGAAAATAGACAGCATACACCTGCCTGAGGTAGCACACCAGAGGCTTAAAGGTGGTATACCTGTCCATATCATCAATGCCGGTAAGCAGCCTGTGCTGCGTCTTGAGTTTATTGTAAGAAATGGCGCTGTAAGTGAAAAAGTGCTGGGGCAATCTTTTTTTGCCACCAAAATGCTTACCGAAGGTGCCGGCCCTTACAGCTCTAAGGAAATTGCCAACATTCTGGATGCCCACGGTGCTTATGTAGAGCACCACCCGGGCCTTGATTACTGTACCCTTACGCTGTACAGCCTAAGCAAGCATCTGCCCCGCCTGCTGCCCCTCTTCAGAACCATCCTCACGGAGCCTCGCTTTCCGGAGCAGGAATTCAATATCCTGAAGGACATCAAAAAGCAGCAGATAAAAGTAGATGAAACCAAAAATGCAGTAGTAGCAGCAAAAAGGTTCAGAGAAGCGCTGTACGGTGAGCATACTTACGGACGCCACCTTTATCAGGAAGATCTGGAGCGTATCCGGCTGGAGGATGTGGCACAGTTCTATGAAGACTACATCCGCAATGGTTTCGAGATCATGCTGGCCGGCCAGGTAGATCAGCAGGTGCTGGACCTGCTGGAGCAACATTTTGGCGACCTGCCATTCAGGGATTCAAAAGGCGCTGCCTTAACCGTAAGCGGAACAGGAAACCCCACCCGCATCAATGTTGAAAAAGAAGAGAGCCTTCAGTCTTCCATCAGGCAGGGAAAGGTGCTCTTTAATATCACACACCCTGACTTCCATAAATTTACGGTACTAAATACTGCCTTGGGAGGCTATTTTGGCAGCCGCCTCATGAAGGAAATAAGGGAGGAACGCGGCTATACATACGGCATTTATTCAAATCTGATTCCCTTAAAAAATTCCGGTTATTTTCTGATCGGTACCGATGTGATCGGTGAACATACAGAAGATACCCTGAATGAAATTGCACGTCAGATAGGGCTGCTGCAAACAGAAACAATAGACCCGGAAGAGCTGGAAACCATCAAAAATTACATGGTGGGCACCTATCTGGGAAGCCTCAATACTCCATTTGCCCTGGCCGATAAGTTTAAAACCGTCTATTTCAACGGCCTGGATCTGGAGTTTTTCAATGATCATGTCAGCCAGATTTATGATACTTCAGCAGAAGACATCCAGCGACTGGCAACAGATTATCTAGAACCCAATACCTTTACCACTGTAGTGGTAGGAAAAGTATAAAACGAAAAAGGATGGCGCCTGCCATCCTTTTTCGTTTTTAGTATACTGCATCAGCCAGGCTATTTCATCAGGTCATGCTCTGCAATCTTATAGTCTTTCAGCACGGTGGCAGCCATGTTATGCCTATCTATTGCAATGGGTGCAAACAGCAGGGAAGCAACCTTCTTATTACCGTTTGAGATGCTGCGCATCTTTGCTTTAACAGGCTGCCCATTTGCCAGCTGTACAGCTAAAATTGCTGCTTCTGTTGCAAGCTTGTTTACTGGCTTGTAAATAGTCATGGCCTGCTCTCCTTTGTAAATCAGCTTGCAGGCTGTTAATTCTGCATCCTGGCCACTCACCAGTGCAGTACCGGCACGTCCGTTGTCATTTAGTGCCATAATCACCCCTGAAGCAAGTCCGTCATTGGCCGCCAGCACAACATCCAGTTTGCCTGTATACTGGTCCAGAAATTCGTTTACCTGTATCATAGCATCCATTTCGGTCCACTCCCCTACTTTATCATCGTACACCAGCTGGATATTTCCCTTATCGATGTGGGGCTGCAATACGCGCAGCTGGCCGTTTCTGTACATTCCTGCATTTGTATCCGAATCAGGACCGCTCAAAATGGCGTATGCACCATTTGGTTTTTGTTTTACCATATAGGTAGCCATCAGTTCTCCAACCATCTCACTGTCGTAAGAAATATAATAATCAATATTGGCCTGCATGATCATGCGGTCGTAGGCAATAATTTTCACCCCTTTTTTCTTTGCTTCTGCAATAACAGCCGTAAGGGCATTCCCGTCAGAGGGCACTATTACGATTACCTGAACCCCCTCCTCTACCATTTTTCTGATCTGTTTTATCTGGGCTTCTGTTTCACTATAGGCTACCTCTACCACTACTTCTCCTCCCAGTTCTTTTACTTTGCTCACAAAAATGTCTCTGTCATGATGCCAGCGTTCTGCATTATAATCATCCAGGCAGAAGCCAACTTTGGGAGTTTTAGTCTTTTGCTGTGCCAGCAGACCGGCAGGCAGGGTAAGGAGTGCAAGCAGAACAATAACCAGAAGTTCTACCAGCAGTCGGAAGATTTTTTTCATAGCCGTTTGGGTGGTTGGTTTAATGGATAAAAGCTAGCGAAAACGTTTGTGCTGTTCCGTATCAATTCATTGCAGACAGCAGCTATGTAATAAACCCGCCCATACTGCTAAAAACGCCCCTGCTTGTTTAGCTAAAAAACCTTGGCTAAAAACCTATCATTTTTACCTTTATAGATATATTATGCAAATGCTTTTCTATCAGTAGTAAAGGGGAAGATTTTGCAATTGTTATTCATGAGAATTACCTCTGGGACCATTGTCCTAATGTAAAGGCTAACCTTTTTGTGCTGCCCTTCAAGACTTAGGCGTTGTAGTAGCATGGAGTGATACTGATATCTAGATCACCACCTGCTACGACTCATTCTGAAGTTTGCAGATAGGTAAGCATGGCATCAAATCAGCTGGTGAGATTAGGACAGTAGTGCTGATCATGGTTTGATGGGTTCAGACCTTGTCGAAATGAGGAAAAGAAATAAGATATTTATTGCTAACGAACGTTAGGTTGTTTAGATTTGTTATAGAAGTACAGCTATGAGTGAAAGATTGCCCTCTAAAAAGAAACAGGTAGAATTAACAGCTACCACTTTATTTCAGGAACGTGGCTATGCAGCTACCTCCATGCGCGATATGGCACAGGCGCTGGGCATTGAAGCAGCCAGTCTCTATTCACACATACGCTCCAAGGAAGAGATCCTGCAAAACATCTGCTTCAGGATGGCGCGCATGTTCTTTGAAGCACAGGACGAAGCACTGGCAGGTTTCTCCGGAACGGCTGCTGAAAAGCTGGCCAGAGCGATTGTTGCACACGTAAAGGTTATTACGGAAGATAAGTCTGCATCGGCAGTATTCTTTACCGAATGGCGCCACCTTAGTGAGCCCCATCTGGAAGAATTTAAGCAGATGCGTAACCGCTACGAGGGTAAATTTCGTGAAATACTACATGAGGGCTTAAGGAACGGAGAGTTTGTAGCTTTAGACGAACGTTTTGCTGTGCTAACCATCCTTTCTGCTCTTAACTGGACACATCAGTGGTTTAAAGCCACAGGTCCTATGTCGGCCGAAGAAATAGGACAACGGCTGGCCGACGTAATTTTAAATGGATTAAAGAAAAAATAAAATAAAGACGCTTATGTACGGTGGTGGAAATACATTCGAAAAATTGCAGGGAACAGACCTTCAGCAGGAAGATCCGCAGCAGTTAGAGGCTTTTGAAGCCCGTATACAGCGTGGTGAAAAAATTGAGCCTTCTGACTGGATGCCGGAGCTATACCGCAAGCAGCTTATCCGTATGATTGAGCAGCATGGCCACAGTGAGATTATTGGGGCCCTGCCCGAAGGAACCTGGATTACACGCGCTCCCGGCTTTAAGCGCAAGCTCTCGCTTATGGCCAAGGTGCAGGATGAGGTAGGCCATGCGCAGCTGCTCTATGCCGCTGCCGAAACACTTGGAAAGCCAAGAGAGCAGATGATCGACGACCTGATCAACGGAAAATCAAAATACTCCAACATTTTTAACTATCCTGCCTTTACCTGGGCCGATGCCTGTACCATTAGCTGGCTGGTAGATGCCGGCGCCATTGTAAACCAGTTGGCCAACAGCCGGGGCAGCTATGCGCCTTATTGCCGTGCTTTGGAGCGTATTTGTGCCGAGGAAAGCTTTCACCTGAAATACGGACACCACGCTGTTACTTACCTGGCAACCGGATCGGCAAAACAGCGCGAAATGATGCAGGCAGCCTTAAACCGCTGGTGGGGTCCGCTGATGCACTTTTTCGGGCCACCGGATAAAATGAGCGTGCACACCGAAACCCTGATGCGCTGGAAGGTTAAAATGGCCTCTAACGACGATATGCGCCAGCAGTTTCTGGATATGTATGTACCCAAGATTTATGAGCTTGGCTTAACCATACCAGATCCTAATCTTAAAAAGAATGAAGAAAGCGGCAAATGGGACTATACCGAACCTGATTGGGACGAGTTTAAGCGTGTGATCAATGGTGACGGCCCCTGCAATAAAGAGCGTCTGGCCGTGCGCCGTTCTGCCGAAGAACGTGGCAAATGGGTAAGAGAAGCCCTGAGAGCTTCGGCTAAAAAATATGTGGCACCACTTGCTTGATCATAGATATGGCCAGCACAGCGCTTAGCTTGCTGGCTTTCTTTTTTACCTGAACAGCCCCCGATTTCTATAGCTCCTTCTTTTTATGACTAATGAAATGATTAAATCGCTCGATCCGCGCATCAGCCGCCTGCAAATGCCTGCAGATATAAACGAGCAGCCCCTTCAAAAAGAGGCGCTCGACCAGCTGGTTACCTTCCAGGTGTTTATGCAGAAGAAAGAAGGCAAGAGCTTTGAACATACCGGTATTGTACATGCTCCTACAAGCGAGCTGGCCCTGCTGTATGCCAAGGAGCAATACAGCCGCCGCTTTACCTGCAGTGGCATGGCCGTGGCCGAAACTACAAATGTTTTAGCCAGTCCTGTAACGGATGGGGGCCTCAGTGTATATGAGCTGCTGGAGGGACCTGCACCTGAAACCGATGCGCCAGCTGAAACCTATGAAGTGTTTCACCTGATGAAAAGAGGCAAGCAGCACGAGCATGCCGGCAGCGTGGAAGCAAGCTCTGTAGAGGAAGCCTTTCTGAAGGCTAAGGATACATTGGCTCCCGCTAAACCCGTGCTAAGCATCTGGCTCGTGCGCCGCGATGATCTGCTCACTGTAGATGAAGATGATAAAGACATTTGGCATACCCTGCCTGAAAAAGGGTACCGTGATGCTGTTGCCTACAAAACCGGTGATAAGCTAAAAGATTTTAAAGAACGTGCCTAAGCCATACTGCAGCCAGCTTAACAGCAAATGAACAATACTATGAACAATGCCTTAAAGGAACTACTATATAAAATAGCCGATGATCAGCTGATCCTGGGCCACCGGAATTCTGAATGGACGGGCGTGGGTCCGCTGCTGGAAGAAGACATTGCTTTTTCCTCCATGGCGCAGGATAAGGTTGGGCAGAGCTACCAGCTGTACCAGATGCTCCATCAGCTGGGCGAACAGGAACCCGATACAGTGGCCTTTATGCGCAATGCAGACCAGTTTCACAACTGCCAGTTTGTTGAATTGCCCGTAGGTGAGTACGATTTCAGCCTGATCCGCCATTTCCTGTTCGACCATGCAGAGTTTATACGTTTTGGCATGCTGGGAGAAAGCAGCCATGAACCCCTGGCCCAGCTGTCACGAAAGATTAGGGGAGAGCTAAAATATCATGTAATGCATGCCAACACCCTCATTAAACAGCTGGGTTCGGCAACAGATGAGAGCATTGGCCGGCTGCAGCAAAGCCTGGAGTACGCCCTGCCTTACGCTTTGGGCATTTTCGAAGCATCGCCCTACGAGGAAGAGCTGATTGAGCAGGGAATATTTGCCGGAGAAGCTGCACTGCAGCAGCGCTGGACAGAACAGATTAAGAAAGCACTGGAGCCTACCGCCCTTCAGCTACCAGACCTGCAAAGACTGCAGCCAGTTACGGGTGGCCGCAGGGGCCAGCACACAGAATATCTGCAACCCCTGCTGGATGAAATGGCAGAGGTCTTCAGAATTGATCCTACTGCGGAGTGGTAGGATTACAGTAATCATCAACTACCTTATCAAGTGTTAACAGAAACTACCGTACGTGAATGGCTTGAGGCCGTGAAGGACCCGGAAATACCGGTGCTCTCGCTTAATGACCTGGGCGTTATTACGGGTATTACCGTAATCAATGAACGACACGTGCGGGTGCGCATGACGCCCACCTTTGTTGGATGCCCAGCGCTTGATTTCATGAAACAGGAGGTAGAGCAGGTACTGCAGGAAAAAGGGATCGAACAGGCAGAGGTGGAAGTAAGCTTTGAAACTCCCTGGAGCTCCGACCGGATCACAGAACGAGGCAGGGAAGCATTGAAAAAGTTTGGCCTGGCCCCTCCTCCCCAACAGGCACTCATTGAAGACCTGGATATTCTGGAAAATGTGGAATGCCCAAACTGCGGCAGTACAGAAACACAACTTAAAACACCCTTTGGACCTACATTGTGCAGGGCTATCCACTACTGCACCCGGTGCAAAGAAACCTTTGAACAGTTCAAACCGCTGTAAGCAAGTTGGATTATACCTATTCACTTAAAGTAAAACTTTAAATATTTTACTGGCTTAACTGCCTGATAAATAACCCATTATTTTTAACCGGATTGCAATAATCTTGCATCCGGTTTGTTTTTTTAATATAGGTGTGTAATTTGTCCCCACTGATGAAAGACAGACTATTATGCAAAAAACCATCAGAGTTATAGTATTTGTGCTGTTACTGGCCGCAGCTTATACTGCCTGTCAGCGTGCCAGTGAAGAAAGACGTAGCGAAGGTGCAGCACCAGACTCTGTTACTTTTGTGTATAACTCGCTGAATGACAGTATCACAAGAGCCTGGGAAGACATTTCTTCTACAGAAGAAGGTAAATTATCTGACATGAAGCGATTGCTGGAGGAAATCTCCTACACCCCCAGCTATAACAAAGTTCGCTACGACTCGCTCTGGAATCACCTGCAACAGGTATATGCCCTGCGTTTTGAGGCAGAAACCATGACCAGCCAGCAGATTGACAGGTATGATTCTGCCGTAAGCCGTCTGCAGCGTGAAGTGGTAGACTTTGCCCGCACTCACCCTTCCTTCGAGCAGTATCCGCTTATGGAAAAGCTATCTGATAATATTGAAGCGGCCGATCAGCGCACCCTTTTTCTGCGTGTGCGTTACGATGAATTTGCACGCGAGTATAATGACTTTCTGAAAGGCAACCAGGGCAGGCTCATCCAGCCTTCCGATACGGCTCTCCCCCTAACAGAGCGCCCGCTGTTTCAGCTGAGTGAATAGTAAGGTTCAGGAAAGGCAAACATATAGCTCCAATCGGCGCAACCTCCATTGCCAGCAAAGAGAAATATTGAATTTAAACACATAGCCGCTCCCTTCCGGAAGCGGCTATGTGTTTTATATCAGCCTTTCAGGCTTAAATTTTTTCTATCTCCTCCCTTACAAACTGCATAAGTTCCCGGATATTGGCAATTCCAAAATCGAAGCGAATGCCAGCAGCTGCATATACTTCTGGTATAGGGCGGGTGTAGCCTAGTTTTAGGGCATTGATGTAACCTTCCAGGCCCTTACGCGGATTTTCCTTATAGTTTTTCCATACAGCGATGGCACCCAGCTGTGCAATGCCATACTCGATGTAGTAGAAGGGAACTTCATAAAGGTGCAGCTGCTTTTGCCACATATAAACTTTAAACTGCTCAAAGCCGCTCCAGTCTGTTACATCATCGGAGAAATCTGTGTAAATCTCCAGCCAGGCCTCCTTACGCTGCTCTTCATTATGCTCCGGGTGCGTATATACCCAGTGCTGAAATTTATCAATGATTGCTACCCAGGGCAGCGTATTGATGATCTGTTCCAGGTGCTCACGTTTGGCCCGCTTCAGTTCTTCCTCATCCTTGAAAAACTCATCCCAATAATCCATGGTAAGCAGCTCCATACTCATAGAGGCCAGTTCGGCCACTTCCGAAGGGGTATGCTTAAAATCATTCAATTCCAGATCACGGGTAAGAAAAGAATGTACCGCATGCCCGCCCTCGTGCAAAATAGTGATCATGTCACGCAGGGTGGAGGTGGCATTCATAAAAATGAAAGGCACTCCTGTTTCTGCCAGCGGGTAATTATATCCCCCTGGCGCTTTGCCCTTGCGGCTGTCCAGGTCCAGGTGCTCCATCTCGCGCATAATTTCCAGGCAGCGGCCCAGGAAAGGATCCAGGCGCCCGAATGCACGAATGGTGCGCTCCATCAGGTCTTTGCTGCTGCTAAAGGGTTTTAGTGGCGGGCGCCCTTCTACATCAACGGCTTTATCCCAGGGGCGCAGCGGCTCTACACCCAAGGCTTCTTTACGCTGGCGGCTCAGCTCACTTAACAATGGCGTTACCTCCCTGCTGACAGATTCATGAAAGTCTTCGCAATCTTCAGGTGTATAATCAAAACGACCCAGGGCCTTAAACATAAAGTCGCGGTAATTATCAAAGCCTGCATTCAGGGCAATCTGGTGCCGAAGCTGAAGCAGCTGATCGAAAAGGTCGCTGAGGCGCTTGCTATCCTGCAGGCGGCGCTGATTTATCTTTTTCCATACCTCTTCTCTTTTGCTCCTTTCGGTGCTTTGGAGGTAATCTGCGGCTTGCTGAAGGGTTAGTTCCCTGCCCTCCACTTCTACCGTCATGGCTCCGCTGATTACCCCAAACTCCTGGGAAAGGGTTTGCATTTGTGTATTCAGAGGCACATTTTCTTCCCGGAAAATCTCAAACTCTGTTTTAAGGGTACGGGCAAGAATAGGGTAACCCTCTTTTTTCAGCCTAAGCAGGTACTGACTCTCCAGAGCCTTTTCATTCAGTCTGTTTGCTTCTGGCGCTATGTTGGGCTGTATCTGGCTGATGAAATGATTGAATTGTTCACGCCGTTCAGCATCGGTGGTATCGATGGTCATGCGGATGTAGCGCCAGCCCAGATCTTCAGAAACCACAGACTCAAGTTCACTTCTGTCCTGGAACCACCGCTGCAGATCCTGTTCACTGCTAATATTGCGCTTCAGCAGCTCTTCGTAAAATGGCTTGATGGCATCCCATTCGGTTATTTTAAAATCCTCTGGCAAAAAACTTCTTTTTTTTGGTTTGGGAAGCTCCAGTTGTTTCTTATCCATATAGTTCTGTTGATTAAGCTAAAAATCAGGAGGTCTATTCCTGTTCTAGTGGAAAGTATTCCTGTTGTACAGGAAATAAAAACCTGTTATATCAATAAGTCTGAAAGATGGCTTAGTGTTGCTGAATATAGGTCTGAATTTCAGCGCCTCTATGCAGGTATAAAAGAAAAAGCCGCTGCAGAAAGAGATGCTGCAACGGCTAAAATATATTTTAAGGTAGTAACACTAACCAATTTCAATGATCACATCATCGGTTTTTGGATGCCCCACGCACAGCAGCACATATCCTTCTTCTTTTTCAGAATCAGAAAGGCCTTCATCTTCGTCCATATGCACTTTTCCGCTCATGCATTTACCACGGCAGGCGGTGCACAGGCCGCTCTGGCAGGAATAAGGCAGGTCAATATCAAGGTCAAGTGCTGTTTCCAGAATGGTTTTATCTGGCTCTACGGTAAACTTATATTCCTCCCCATCCAGAATTACGGTTACCTCGCGTGTTTTCGGACCCTCTGAGCCACCAGCACCAGGCACAGCAACCGCTGAATCGATACCTGTTTTATCAGCTTTTCCGGCCACAAAGCTTTCTTTGTGAATCTGTGCCTTTGGAATATTTAAGGCTTGTAAGGTCTGGTCTACACAGATCATGAGGCCTTCAGGTCCGCAAACAAAATATTCGACCTGTGAGGCGGGCCATTGCGGAAGCTTCTCCAGCAGTTGCGGCAGGTTTGCAGGGGTGAGCAGGCCAGAGGGGCCTTCCCAACCTGCAGGCGGCTGATCCAGCACATGAACTACATGTAAACGTACTCCATGTTGCGCCTGCAGTTCTTCCAGTCCTTTTTTGAATATAATGCTTTCCAGGTTACGGTTAGCATAAACCAGCGACACCTGGCTGTCAGGCTCCTCGGTCAAAATTGATTTAGCGATAGACATCAGGGGAGTAATACCGCTGCCACCCCCCAGCAGTACAATGTGGCGGCGTTTGGCGGCATCTGGCTCTATGGTAAAATGCCCCATCGGCTCCATTACCTCCAGCACATCGCCGGCCTTTAAATGGTTGCTTAGAAAATTAGAAACAAGTCCTCCTTCTACCCTTTTAACAGTTACTGCCGGATAGGGATCGGTGTAAGGTGAGGTGCAAACAGAATAAGCCCTTCTAACCTTTTTACCTTCAACAGTGGGAATAAGGGTAAAGAACTGACCCGGCTTATAAGTTATCTTTTTATCGGCAGGGTGCTCAAACACAATAGAAATTGCATCGGGCGTTTCCTGTATAACTTCCTTTATGCGCAGGTTCAGGTAATGCACCGATGCAGAAGGTTTTTTAACTTCTGGCGCTGGTTTTACTTCCGGTGCTTTTTCTACTTCTTGTTTCTTTTTAAAAAATCCAAACGGCATGCGTTATCTCGTTAAACTACGTATGATCTAAAGCTTTCAATACTGTTGAAGTGCTGCAACCCCTTTCTCACAGATTGCAGTGGCGACTTACAAAAGTAACAAGGAAATGCATAACATATAACCCTGATACTATCAAATACGGTTTTAGTGCTTCTCTGTTTAGCCTGAAGGTAGTGTGATACCGGAATTTCTCTTATTTTTAGCGTTTAATTATCTCGGACATGAATCTGATTTCGCTAACGGCCATATCACCGGTAGATGGCCGGTACCGCAGCAAGGTAAAAGAGCTTGCTCCTTATTTTTCTGAATTTGGCCTTATCCGGTACAGGGTACAAATTGAGGTAGAGTATTTTCTGGCCCTGTGCCAGCTGCCCCTGCCCCAGCTGGCTGGTGTAGAAACACGCCAGTACGAAAAGCTGCGGCAGCTGTACCTTAACTTTGGCATTAATGAAGCCAAAGAAATTAAGGAAATCGAAAAAACTACCAATCACGATGTAAAGGCAGTTGAGTATTTCCTGAAAAACCGATTTGAATTGCTGGGCCTGGGCCAGTACAAGGAGTTTATACATTTTGGTCTTACCTCCCAGGATATTAACAACACGGCCATCCCCCTATCGCTGAAAGAGGCGGTGCAAGATCAAATGGCACCCGTTTTAAGGCAGCTGCGCGAAACACTTAAAAAACTTTCGCTGGAGTGGCTGGAACAACCTATGCTTGCCCGCACCCACGGGCAGCCTGCTTCTCCCACCACTGTAGGTAAAGAGCTGGGCGTGTTTGTAGCCCGCCTCAAGGAGCAGGTAAAGCTGATACAAATGATACCCTACGCCGCCAAATTTGGCGGTGCTACCGGCAACTTTAATGCTCATGCCATTGCTTATCCCGATATAGACTGGCTCGAGTTTGGCAACGATTTTGTAAACAACCGCCTGGAGCTGAAACGCAGCCACCCCACTACCCAGATTGAACATTACGATCACCTGGCTGCACTGCTGGATAATGTTCGCCGGATCAATACTATTTTGATTGACCTTTGCCGCGACATCTGGCAATATGTAGCAATGGGCTATTTTACCCAGAAAACAAAAGAGGGTGAGGTAGGATCTTCGGCCATGCCTCATAAGGTAAATCCTATTGATTTTGAAAATGCAGAAGGCAACCTTGGCATCGCTAATGCCATGTTATCGCATTTATCAGAGAAATTGCCTATCAGCCGCCTGCAGCGTGATTTAACAGACTCTACTGTGCTGCGCAACCTGGGCGTACCAATGGCACATACCCACATTGCCTGGAAATCATTACTGGTTGGTCTGGAAAAGCTGAAACTGAACAAAGCGGCTATTGATCAGGACCTGGAGGCTAATTGGGCTGTGGTGGCAGAGGCAATACAGACTATTTTACGCAGAGAGGGCATCCCTAACCCTTATGAGCAGTTAAAAGCCCTCACCAGAGGCCAGGGCAATATTACTGAAGCAACCTTTAAGAAGTTTATAGAAGAGCTGGAGGTAAGCCCTGAAATCAAAGAAGAACTAGGCCGGATTACCCCACATAATTATACCGGCATCATTAGCCTTTAAGCGGGCAAACACACCAATCTGGATTATCTAAAGCACAAAAACCAGCCTTATTCGCTGGTTTTTTCTTTTATAAAGCGGGTAAGCTCGTGAATCTGCTCAATAGAAAAGTGGCTGCGCAGCATCTTTAAATGATGCTGTGTAACGGTTTCGGGATCATCCAGCACCAGGTTGGCATAGGCAACTGCCAGGGCAATTTCGCTGGCAGCGCAAGGCTGTTGCCGAAGAACAGTGTTCGTATCAGAAATCCTGATTGATTTACCGGTGCGTTGTTTTATTATTTCTGCAACTGCCGTAAGCAAAGAAACAGGCAGCATATATACTGCAGCAGACATAGCATCAGATGTAGACACAGCTAATTTATCATTAATATCATTGCTAGTATACGGGTAAAACAGGAAAAGAAAAAGCAACATTCTGTTAACATAGAAAAAGCCAGCCCAAAAGGGCCGGCCTTAACAGTGTTGTATGAAGAGTTATTACAGCCACAAATATAGCCGTCTGCCCCTTCTCAATCGTTATCTTAATATTATACCTCCATGAAGTTATCAGCCATAAAAGTCACCTGTTTTTTCTCTGCATTTCCTGATTTTCTTGTTCAGCCTGTGGTGCCAAAACGGTCCGTTTTTTAGCAGCAGTGCAAATTTCACCCCAAAATTATGAAAGCGCATTTCGGTTGCCGTTAAACTGCCTTCCTGGTCCGGGGGCATCATAACATACCTGAAACCCATGCGCTGGGTATAATCTTCCATACACTTATTTCCATGAAGCGTACCTCGTGTATTGGTGCGGTACAGGTGCATGTACTCCTTAGGAGCGGCTGGCTCATTTTTTATTTTAGCCTCGTAGCTGGTATTGGTTGTCTGGCCCTTCATTTTCTTTTTAGACTTCTTTTTTTGGGCACACACGGGCTGCACCACGAATAAGAAGCAAAGCAGGAGCAGTAAAAGGTGTAGCTTTCTGTTCATATACTTTAGCGCTGCCGCCATTACGCAAACTAAGTTTAGGCTTCGGAATTAGCATTGCACCGTAGTGTTTACGGCGCATTCTTTATATTTGCAAAGGTATGGTAAAAAACATCATCAGCTGGGTAATTCGTAAAGTACCCCGCAGGCACCTGCAGTTATTCAGCCACCATGTATTAAAGGTAGCTGCAATTTTGTACAGAGGCAACAAGGTAAGCTGTCCTGTGTGCAATCATAGTTTCCGTAAATTTCTACCCTATGGCCGCAAGGCCCGTGAAAATGCGCTGTGCCCCAACTGCCTTGCGCTGGAGAGGCACCGGCTTATGTACCTGTTTCTGCAGCGGAAAACGCCTTTTTTTATAAAACCGCTAAAGGTGCTGCATATTGCACCGGAGCTGTGCTTTATTCACCGATTTGAACAGCAGCAGAATTTAGACTACATCACTGCCGATATAGAATCACCGCTGGCCAAAGTAAAAATGGATGTGCACCAGATTCCTTTTGAGGAGGCTACCTTTGATGTGGTATTCTGTAACCATGTGCTGGAGCACGTAACCAATGATCTGCAGGCCATGCAGGAGATGCATCGTATTTTAAAACCGGGTGGCTGGGGCATTATGCAAATTCCCCTCTTCCACCCCCTGCCAGAGGTTACCTATGAAGATTTCAGTATCACCACTCCTGCCGGGCGCGAAAAAGCTTTCGGTCAGGACGACCATGTGCGCCTCTTTGGAAAAGACTACCCCGACCGTCTGCGCAGCGCAGGCTTTAAGGTAACCGAAGACTGGCTGGCCAGAGAATTACCCCCGGAGGAGCAAACACGCTACGCCCTGCCCCAGGAGCCGGTGTATTTTGTGGAGAAGCGGGGGTAACATGCTAATTCAACATTGTGACGGATCGCCGCTGCGACTAATGTGCAAATTAGGAGCCGCATCAGTTAATTTACCTTCAGTAGTTATAATTTAGTGGTGCCCCTTGTAAACTGCAATGTGAAATTAATAGCAGAAGAGAAATGCCTCCTGCTGGCCTAATCATTAACACATTAGCACATTGAGCAATTAGCAAATTAACACATCACTTCCTCTTCAATCCCTCTTCAATAAACCCTATCCCGTAGGCCCAGAGTTGCACGAAGGCTGCGGCTATGCTTAAAACAGCTACTTTCAGGCTTTTATTCTGGCGCAGGCTATCGATGAATATCAGCAGAAAAAACAGCAGGTATGGGAGTAGAAGCGCCAGAAAAAGCTTGCTGCTGATGAGCCAGCTTAGGGCCAGTACGAGGGTTCCTGCCACGAAGGCTGCAGGAAAGGCATGGATCAGCTTTATTTCTTCTGGAAAAAAACGGCCGATGTTGATGCGCGCTCTTCCGAAAAAGTGTAGTTGCCTGTAAAACTGCTGCAGGCTGGTGCGCCGTTTATGGTATACGTAGGCTTCAGGAATCAGTCCTGTTTTAAAGCCCATGCTGTTGATGCGTATGCTGAATTCGATGTCTTCGCCCATGCGGGTAATGATGTAACCCCTGGTACTCTCCCACACCTGCTGGCTGATGCCCATGTTAAAACTGCGGGGATGGAAGGCGCCCAGTCTTTTTTTTCCGCCTCTGATGCCCCCTGTGGTAAAAGGCGAGGTCATGCTGTAGCTGATTGCTTTTTGCATGTCTGTAAATCCGCTATGCGCTTTGTCAGGGCCGCCCCAGGCATCCAGTGGGTCGTGCGCCAGATGGGCTTCTACAGCTTCAAAGTAGTGCTCCGGAATAAGGCAATCGCTATCGAACACCACCAGGTACTGCCCCTGTGCCTTTTCAAAGCCAAAATTGCGGCTAAAGCCCTGACCTGTGTTTTCTTTATAGAAGTAACGGAGTGTAAGCCTGTCAGACCATTTTTCTGCAATGTGTCTGGCAGGACGGCTGCTGCCGTCCTCTACCACCAGTACTTCAAAATCGGTAAAACGCTGTTGGCTTAGGCTCTCCAGCAGCTCATCCAGCTCTTCCGGGCGGTTATAGACAGGAATAATAATGGAGTAGCGGTACATGCTAGTGCAGTCCTACCTTTTCAATCACCAGGTAGTTGTTTTCCCTTACCGTCATCATGGCAAACATTTCGGCCAGGAAGCCAGTCATGAAAAGCTGCACCCCGACAATAAGCGCAACCAGTGCCAGGAAAAACAGGGGCTGATCGGTTACGCCCCGTACAGACTGGTGCAGGTACAGGTTATTATAGACTTTCCAACCGATCATCCAAAGGGTAATGAAAAATCCAAGGAGGAAAGACAAAGCCCCCAGCACTCCAAAAAAGTGCATTGGTTTTTGCCTGAATTTAGAGACAAAGGTAATGGAAATCAGGTCCAGAAAGCCTGTAACAAAGCGTTGCCAGCCAAACTTGGTTTCGCCGTACTTGCGGGCTCTGTGCTGAACTACTTTTTCACCGATTGATGAGAAGCCTTTCCATTTTGCAATAACGGGGATGTAGCGATGCATTTCGCCATAGATGTTGATGTTCTTCACCACCTCGGAGCGGTAGGCCTTAAGTCCGCAATTAAAGTCATGCAGGGGAATGCCACTGATTTTACGGGTAACCCAGTTAAAAAATTTTGAGGGAACGGTTTTACCGATAGGATCATGGCGCTTCTGTTTCCAGCCAGATACCAGGTCATAGCCGCCAGTGGTTACCATTCTGAACAGTTCAGGTACCTCATCCGGGCTGTCCTGTAAGTCGGCATCCATACTGACAACTACATTGCCTCTGCTCGCATGGAAGCCTGTATTTAGAGCCGCCGATTTTCCGTAGTTACGGTTAAAACGAATACCTCTGATGTAGGGGTTGGTATCGAACAACTGGCGTACAACTGACCAACTCCTGTCGGAGCTGCCATCATCTACCAGTATAATTTCATAAGTAAAGCCGTGTTCTTTCATCACGCGGCTTATCCAACTACACAATTCAGGCAGTGAATCCTCTTCGTTGTAAAGAGGAACCACCACCGAAATATCAATACGTTCTGACATTTAATAAACGTGCTCCGGATGGTTGTTCTTAGTAAAGGCTGAAATGATGAGAGACAGCACGAAAGCATAGAAGAGCAAACCGATGATGCTAAAAATGAACGTCATTCCTGGTGTGAAGATCATTTCCATCATTGCCATTGACTGGTCAATTTGTGAATCTGCCATGCCCATCTCCTCATACTGGTACCTGGTTTCATCCAGCCTTTCCTGCATTACATTTGGATCAACAAAGCTAACATAAATAAAGCTGAAAATGCCAACCAACAAACCGGCAATCAGCCCCAAAACACTTCCCAGGCCAAGCCCCTGTCCATAGGTCATAAAGCCCTCGTTCTCCTCTTTAAAAGCCCGGTGGGTCAGCGCAATTCCGATAATAAGAGAAAACAGGGTAGTTAAACCAGATAACCACGCATTATTAGCTTCTCCTAACAGGTACATTAGCAGAGAAAAAATAACCAGGACGGCGCCAGTGATCAATCCACCTTTGGAGCCTTTACTCCATATGGTAGGTGCTGTTGGATGGGTTGTTGTACTGTTGTGGTGCGTTGCAGGTTCCATAGGTCTATTTTTTTAAGAAAAGGGTGATGATACCTGTAAGGAATAAGCCAATGAAAATCTTCTTGATCAGGTCGTCTAGTGCCAAATCTAAGGCTGATGTACGCTTAACTTCTTCAATAGCTTTATCGTAGGTCTGCTGCCCCAATTCATCAATCCATCTCTGCGAATCATCTGTAAGCACCGCCAGATTTTCCTGCTGGTGCCTTAACAGCAAGCCTGTATCTGCGTAAGTTAAAAAAATAAAGATAAAAAGTGCAGAAATCAGGGCAAGGCTTGTGTAACAAACAAAACTTACCGTCATGCCCTGGGAATATGTTAGCTTCCCCCCCTGCCGGTAATCTCTAAACTCTTTAAGGGTAAAGAATATAAAAACAGGCAGAATGACAAAATCAAAAAGGCGCAGCATACCTAGAGGATTTTCCTTCAGCAGCCACATCACCAGAAAAAAAACGATGGCTAAAACGCCTCCTGTAATTCCATATTTCAGGCCTGTGCTTAACCAGGGATAGCTCTTCCTACCTTTTTCTTTTGTATCAGCCAACCCTGATGCCGTCTTCATCTACATAAATCTTTTGATGTACAATAACCCCAACAGCTTTTCCCTTCAGCTCCTGCTGCCAGTAGGGTGAGTTTTCGGAACGGGAGCGGTTGCTGCTTTCGTCCATAGTCCATGAAAGCTCCGGCACAAAAAGGGTACAACATGCCTCCTGCCCCTCGCTAATCTGCACCTGCGGCAATCCCAGCACCTTACGGGGACCTTCGGTAAGTTTTTGCACGATTAACTCCTGCGACAGGTCTGGCAGGCTGCACAAGGCTGCATAAGTTGTTTGCAAACTGATAGCACCAAATGCCGCCAGATCAAACTCCAAACGCTTATTTTCAATATCCTCCGGCCGGTGGTCAGATACAATGGCATCGATAGTGCCATCACGAAGTCCGCTTAGCAGGGCCAGCCGGTCCTGCTCTGAACGCAGCGGCGGGTTAAGCTTAAAATTGGTATCGAACTCCATCAGCAGCTCATCTGTGTAGACAAGGTTGTGCACAGCAACATCTGCTGTTACGGCAAGACCTTCGGCTTTGGCTTTACGCACCAGCGCCACAGCAGCAGCTGTAGACAGGCAGGAAATGTGCATACGCCCTCCGGCATAACGGAGCAGTTCAAGATCGCGCTGCAGGGCAATCTCTTCTGCCATTGCCGGTATTCCCTTCATGCCCAGCAGGGTGCTGTTGATGCCTTCGTGCATTTGCCCGCCCAAGGTAAGCCTTGGCTCTACCGGCTGATTCAGAAAGAGTCCGGATGTTTTCTGCAGGTACTGCAGCGTACGTACAATGAGGGCCGGATCCGACACCGGGTGAAGTCCATCTGTAAAGGCAAGGGCGCCTGCTTTATGTAAATCCAGAATCTCCGTTAACTGCTCACCTTTAGCGCCCAGACTTACGGCTGCGGCCACATGCAAACGGGTAGGGCTGCTTAGCCTGCTGCCTCTGATAAAATGAACTGAATTCTTGGAATCTACTACCGGCTCTGTATTAGGCATCAGCAGCACATCGGTATAACCACCTGCTGCAGCTGCACTGCTGCCACTCTCCAGGTCTTCCTTATACTCCAGTCCGGGCTCTCCGAAGGTAGCCCGCAAATCGAACCATCCTGCCGACAGGTGAAGGTTGGGAATGTCGATTACCCGGTCGGCTCCTGTTTCAGGGGCAGAAGCAGAAGGGGCAATGGAACGAAATATTCCGTCTTCCAGAAGAATGTGGTAAGTATCGGATGAAAAGCCGGGAGAGATCACCCGTACGTCTTTGATGAGAATTTTCATTTCCAGAAACGTATTAGAAGCACCTCACACAAGAGGAAGAGCAAAGCTAGCAACAATGTCCACTTCCACAGCATAACAGCGCCAAAATTAGCTTGCAATTCGTTGGTTTCATTCAACGTAATGGCATCGTTTAATACCTCCACATGCGAATATTCACTGGCACTGGCGTTGAGTGTCTCCATGCCTAACTGCTCCGGAATAGATTCTTCCTTTGCGTGGTTAAAGGCCAGCAGCTGTTCTGCTGAGTCTGCTGCCGTGAGGGTATAAAACCCGGGCTGAAGCGTATAAGATGGTACATCCAGCAGCAATGAACGGCTGCTATACTGCTGAGCCGGTATAATTTCGGCACCCTGTCTTTTTAAGCGGTAAACCTTGTTTTGCGTTTGTTCGCCCACCTGTACATTGAAAACACTCTGCTGGGTATTAAAGTAAAGCGGGTTGGTAATGCTTTTGCTCTCGAACGCAATCTTATACATGACGGGCACAAATAAGGCATGCCTGTGAAAATTGGTATAAGCATCTGTTAAAGGCGTAGCAAACAACCATACATTTCCTATCTGGCCGGCAAAAGGGGCACCGGTTTGCATCATTAAGATATTATTGGCTCTGCCTGCCCAGCTTACCACCGGCCGTGCCTGAGGGGTAGTAAAACGAGTATCATTTTCTTCAAAAATACCTTCGAAGAAAGGGTTTTCTACGTTTGGTGGTGCTAACCTGATGGCATTTTCAGTTTGCACAGGCTGAACGGCTACTCTTTCTGTAACCTGATCGGCAGTACCGCCGGCAGCCTCCGGGTGGGGAATATAAACAAGACTTCCTCCGGCTGCTGTAAATTCCTGTAATGCTGTTAGAACAGATGCAGAGGGATCCTGTATACTATTCAGCACTACCAGATCTGCCCAGCCCAGTTCAGAAAAGTTAAAGTTCGCTGCCTGCCTGCTGCGCAGACGAAACAGGCTGCTATCGCCAAAGACCCTGCTCACCGGCGACAAAGTATTATCCTGGCTTAGTTCCAGTACATTAACGGGGTCTCCCTTTCTTAGCACAAAGTAGAACTCATTATCAAAATTTATAGGATAATCCACCAGTTCCAGCTTTGCCTCATTTAGCTTATCGATAGAAAAGTTTAGCGGAAAAGAGACCAATTCCTTGCCATTAGCAGGCACTGTAACTGTACTCGTTGCCACCTGCCGTCCATTAACTGAAAGCTTTAGCGGAACATCTGTGGTGCTGGCACCTGTATTTGTTACCCTCACCTGCAGTGTGTTCTGGAGGTTTGGCAGGTAATAGGGCTTATCCAGGTATACAGAATCTATAAATAAATTTCTGTGCTGTTCATATTGTAGCGGCACCAGAAAGTACCTGTTTGTACTGTCGGCAGACAAGCCATTCAAGTTTTCTGGCCAGCTGTTCCGCTGCATGTCACTGATCAGGAAAATATCACGCAGCTCATCTTCTTCACTATTTGAACGGACTGCGATTCTATCCAGCACCTCTTCCATGTTTCTGCTACGGGCCGATAGTTGCAACTCTGTCAGCTTATCACCAACCACTTCAGCAGTATAGTAATACTGCTCTGCCGATTCAAATCCATTTGTTAGCAGCCTAAACCTGGTTCCTTTTGGATAATTTGTCAGGATACCATTTGCATACCTGATGGCTGCTTCAAAAGCAGTCAGGCCTTCTTCTACCTCATTAGTCATGCTATAGGAGTTATCGAGGTAGATGTCTACATGCTTAGCTTCTGCCTGATGTGGTCCCGGTATATAAGGACGGGCAAAAGTAAGGATCAAAAAGAGTAGAAATGCCAGGCGGCACAACAGCACAAGCAGGTGCTTAAGCCTTCGCTTTGTCTGGCTGACCTGTTTTACCTGTTCCAGAAAACGGGTATTGGAGAAATATACCCTGCGAACCTTACGGAACTGAAACAGGTGTATGATAACCGGAATGGCGAGCGCAGCAAGCGCATATAGATAACCAGGAGCAAGCAAATTCATGTTCAGCTAAATTAAGCAGCTGTGGGCGTATTACAAATACATTTATCAGCCTTGGCCTGATTAACGTTCAAATAATACTAATCATATGTAAAATACCCGCTACTGCCGTAAGTTCTCCTGTTATTATACATGCATAAAATTCTGTACTCCAGTTCAAAAGTAATGCACAGCACCTCTTCAGCCTGTCCTTTTTCATTTAAACTGGTGTTGCTTTTTAAAAAGCACAGCCGCTGTTAGCTGTGAGGAAAGCATATAAGAGAATCAGTAGTTACAAAGGTGGTGTTAAGCAGCTGGTTTGGCAGCAGATGGCGTGATTTTAGAATTTCCATTGCCCTTTTCTTTAGGCAGCGGTACAGTTTCCAATACCGGTCCACCGGGAGGTCCGAACAGAATATCCCATCTCTCCTTGAAGGTCTTGCTTTTCTTTAGATCAGACCAGATGTCAATCCACTCATGAAAGTTAAGGTAGATTGGGTTGTATGGATGTTTGATGGGTTTGGTAATGCCGTATACTACTTGTTCTCCTTCTGGTTCAAAGGTTCCGAACAAACGGTCCCATATGATAAAAGTAGAACCATAGTTTTTATCAATGTACTGCGGGTTAGTACCATGATGTACCCTGTGATTGGAAGGAGTTACAAAAATAAATTCTATTGGAGCTGGCAACCTTTTAATAATTGGGGAATGAATCCAGAACTGATACAGCACTGCTATCTGGTGGCATAAAAAGAAAACTATAGGATCAAAACCCATCAGGATTACCGGCACAAAGAAGATTATCTTTATGTATTGTGTCCAGCCCAGGCGAAAGCTTACGGTGAAGTTATATTCTTTTGATGAATGGTGTGTTACATGGGTAGCCCACCAGAATCGTTGCTCATGAGCAATTCTGTGTGCCCAATACCGAAAGAAATCTATTGCAATAAAGCATAATACAAAGGTCCACCACTCCGTAGGGATTCTCCATGGAATCAACGTAAAGAAGAAGAGTAGAAAAGTAAAGTTGATTGTCTTTAGTAATAATCCTATACCTACATTAGTAAGCCCAATAACAGTAGCGGCTGCAGAATCTTTAGGATCATAAATTTTGATTTTTTTCCTGGTACTGATAATCCATTCTACTACTACCAAAGAAAGTAAAACAGGAACTGCATACGGCATAATGCTGTATGACTCTAGCTTGTCAATGTATAATATGATTTGATCCATTTCTAAAAATTTGTAGGCTGTATATTCTATACATCAAAATTCAATAGAATTTGTTTGTTGTTTTTCAGCCCTGGCGTGTAAAAAAAGCAGCAACTATTAAAACCTGAAATAAAAAAGTTTACTACCCTCTGACAATGTAGCACACCTTGAGTCAATACTCCAAATTATCTTATCATATTTCAACTCTTTAAACAAGAGCCTGGATCTAACTATAAGGTTGTGGAGATTCTTAAATCCCACCTCCCCACTTAAAAGCCGTTAGCTATATTGCGCAAGTCTTTTTGTGTCAACTCAACATACATAAGCTATAATAACTAACCTTAGATAAAATGCTAGCAACACAAAAGAAAACAAAAAAGTTAGTTTGGTAATCTATATTTCTAGAAGTTGAAGCCATGATGCTTCAGGAAGATTACCACCCGCCAGGAGTTGTGCGGCGGGAGCAGGTCTAGTGGAAGATTTCCTCCAGTTACAGCCTGACCTCGATCTGGCATGCACAGGGGAGTCAGGCACAAAAAAAGCCCCATCCAGAGTTATCTAAGAGCTATCTGCAGGGTCAGGGGCAAAAAAAAGCCTCACAGTAAACTGTGAGGCTTGTGTATAAATGGATTGGCGGCGACCTACTCTCCCGGGTGTTACCCAAGTACCATTGGCGCTACAGGGCTTAACTTCTCTGTTCGGAATGGGAAGAGGTGAACACCTGTGCTATAACCACCATTATTAACTTAGCTGATCTTTTATCAGCCTGCAATAGCATCTTTAGCTTTTGCTTTAGATCTACTACATAATCTTTTGACATGTAAAATAATGTCATCAATGGCATGTAAAAGCACGTCATGCTAAAAACATGACATGTAAAACAATGTCATAAATGACATGTAAAAGTGAGAGGAAACAGGTGGGGTATTTTCAGCGCTTACGCTCTGGAAGGATCCACTGCATAAGAAAGTATTTGGGCAATTAGTACTGCTTAGCTACACGGCTTGCACCGCTTCCACCTGCAGCCTATCAAGGTCGTCGTCTACAACCACCCTTATAAGGAAGCCTCATCTTGAGGAGAGTTTCGCGCTTAGATGCTTTCAGCGCTTATCTCGTCCATGCGTAGCTACCCAGCGGTGCACCTGGCGGTACAACTGGCAGACCAGCGGCATGTCCAATTCGGTCCTCTCGTACTAAAATCAGGTCCTCTCAAGCTTCCAGCGCCCATCACAGATAGGGACCGAACTGTCTCACGACGTTCTGAACCCAGCTCGCGTGCCACTTTAATGGGCGAACAGCCCAACCCTTGGAACCTTCTCCAGCCCCAGGATGTGACGAGCCGACATCGAGGTGCCAAACCTCCCCGTCGATGTGAGCTCTTGGGGGAGATCAGCCTGTTATCCCCAGAGTACCTTTTATCCTTTGAGCGATGGCCCTTCCATACGGAACCACCGGATCACTTTACCCGACTTTCGTCCCTGATCGACCTGTATGTCTCACAGTCAAGCACCCTTGTGCTAATACACTCCGCGCACGGTTACCAATCGTGCTGAGGGTACCTTTGGAAGCCTCCGTTACGCTTTTGGAGGCGACCACCCCAGTCAAACTACCCACCACACAATGTCCCCGTTTCCGGGTTAGGCATCAAGCAACAGAAGGGCCGTATTTCAAGGTTAGCTCCACGACGCCTGGCGACGCCGCTTCATAGCTTCCGGCCTATCCTACACATCTGTTGCCCAATGTCAATGTGAAGTTATAGTAAAGGTTCATGGGGTCTTTCCGTCCCGTGACGGGTAAGCGGCATCTTCACCGCTACTACAATTTCACCGAGCTCATGGTTGAGACAGTGTCCAGATCGTTACACCATTCGTGCAGGTCGGAACTTACCCGACAAGGAATTTCGCTACCTTAGGACCGTTATAGTTACGGCCGCCGTTTACTGGGGCTTCAGTTCAAAGCTTCGCTTGCGCTAACTTCCCCCCTTAACCTTCCAGCACCGGGCAGGTGTCAGGCCCTATACTTCATCTTTCGATTTCGCAGAGCCCTGTGTTTTTGTTAAACAGTCGCCTGGACCTATTCACTGCGGCCCCTGTTGCCAGGGGCGACCCTTCTTCCGAAGTTACAGGTCTAATTTGCCTAGTTCCTTAACCATGAATCACTCGAGCACCTTAGTGTTTTCCACTTGACTACCTGTGTCGGTTTGCGGTACGGGTGGCTGTAATGTAAACGCTTAGAGGGTTTTCTTGGAAGTATATTTGGCCTCATTATCGGCGCCCCCGAAGGGTTGCCGTACTATCAGCTTTCAGCATCCAAAGCGGATTTTCCTACTCTGGATATACCTACGGCCTTTAACGCACACTTCCGTCCGTGCGCAGAGGTTACATGCCTTCGTCACCCCATCACTCATTACAGTCAGTACTGGAATATTAACCAGTTGTCCATCGACTACCCCCTTCGGGTTCGCCTTAGGTCCCGACTAACCCCGGGCTGATTAGCATTGCCCGGGAAACCTTAGTCTATCGGTGTGCAGGTTTCTCGCCTGCATTATCGTTACTTATGCCTACATTTGCTTTTCCAAACACTCCACCATGGCTTATCGCCACAGCTTCACAGTAGATTGGAATGCTCCCCTACCAGTAGAGATTACTCTCTAATCCAAAGCTTCGGTACTATACTTGATGCCCGATTATTATCGATGCCCTGTCGCTCGACCAGTGAGCTGTTACGCACTCTTTAAATGAATGGCTGCTTCCAAGCCAACATCCTGGCTGTCTGTGCAACTGGACCACCTTAGTTCAACTTAGTATAGATTTAGGGACCTTAGCTGTTGGTCTGGGTTGTTTCCCTTTTGGACTTGGACCTTAGCACCCAAGCCCTCACTGCTGTGTATATATGATCAGCATTCGGAGTTCGTCTGGATTTGGTAGGATGTGACTCCCCCTAGTCCAATCGGTAGCTCTACCTCTGTCATACTTAACCACAACGCTGCTCCTAAAAGCATTTCGGGGAGTACGAGCTATTTCCCAGTTTGATTGGCCTTTCACCCCTATCCACAGTTCATCCAAAAACTTTTCAACGTTAACTGGTTCGGTCCTCCAATTGGTTTTACCCAATCTTCAACCTGACCATGGATAGATCACAAGGTTTCGCGTCTACCCCCACTGACTAAAATCGCCCTGTTCAGACTCGCTTTCGCTCCGGCTACGTTCCTTAAAGAACTTAACCTTGCCAGTGAGGAGTAACTCGTAGGCTCATTATGCAAAAGGCACGCCGTCACCCAACGAATGGGCTCCGACCGCTTGTAAGTGTATGGTTTCAGGTACTATTTCACCCTCCTATTCGGAGTACTTTTCACCTTTCCCTCACGGTACTAGTTCACTATCGGTCTCTTGGGAGTATTTAGCCTTGGCAGATGGTGCTGCCAGATTCAGACAGGATTCCTCCGGTCCCGCCTTACTCAGGAACACTCTATGGCTG